>NZ_JAGYWT010000157.1:0-5336 GCF_019279095.1 Microbacterium sp. BF1
GACGCGATCGTGCGCGACTGCGAGGCGATGCGGGAGCACCTGGGCGCCACCACGTGGAGCGTGCTCGGGCAGTCGTTCGGCGGCTTCACGACCCTGGCCTACCTCTCCACCGACGCCGCCGCTCTCGAAGACGTCTTCATCACGGGTGGTCTCAGCGCCGTCGGACGCCACCCCGACGATGTCTACGCGCTCTGCTACGACAAGATGCGCGACGCGTCCGAGCGCTACTACCGCCGATTCCCGGAGCACCGCGACGCCATGCGGCGACTCGTCGATCTTGCGGATGCCGGTGGCATCGTCCTTCCCGACGGCGAGGTGGTCTCCCGCTCGCGCCTGCGGTCGGTGGGGTCGGCGCTGGGCACCAACGACGGGTGGCAGACCCTGTGGTCGATCCTGGAGCGCGATCCGTCCTCGAACGCCTTCCGGTACGACCTGATGCACGCGATGCCCTACGACGGCCGCAACCCGCTGTACTTCGCGTTCCACGAATCGAGCTACGCCGACGGCCATGCCACCCGTTGGTCGGCCGAGCGCACCGAGCCGACAGACTTCCGCGACGACCCGACGCTGTTCACCGGCGAGCACATCCGCCGCGAGTGGACCGAGACGGTGCCCGCGTTCCAGCCGTGGCGCGATGTCGCCCTCCACCTCGCCGAGTTCGAGTGGCCGAGCATCTACGATGCCGCCGCCATCTCGGCATCGGGTGCGACCGGTGCGGCCGCGGTCTACATCAACGACGTCTACGTGCCCTACGAGTTCTCTCTCGAGACCGCGAAGCTGCTCCCGGGCGTGCAGCTCTGGCAGACGAGTGAGCACGAGCACAACGGCCTGCGCAGCGGACCGGTGCTGTCCCACCTGATCGACCTCGCCCACGGCCGCCGCGTGCGCTGAGCTTCTCCTCCTCGAGGAGGATGCCGTCCGCACGCCTGGCGCCTACTCTGGTGCCATGAAGGACGTGATGGCATGGTCGACGCTGGTACTCGTGCTCGCAATGGGGCCCGGTCTGCTTGTCTTCGGCATGATGCACACCTTCTCGCGTAAACCGGTCGAGAAGAAGTACGAGCACGTCGCGAACGGCGGGCTGGTGGGAGTCTTCGATAGCGTGTGGTCGCCTACCGCTCACGAGGCGAGCCAGGAGCGCGACAGGCAGACGCGACGAACGGCACCGGCGCCCTCGCCCGGAGACCCTCCAAACAGGATCGACGCAGGCCGCATCATCATCGACATCTGAGAACGAAGAAGGCCCCACGCTCCGAGGAGCATGGGGCCTTCTTCGTGAC
Organism: Microbacterium sp. BF1; assembly: GCF_019279095.1. Taxonomy (NCBI): domain Bacteria; kingdom Bacillati; phylum Actinomycetota; class Actinomycetes; order Micrococcales; family Microbacteriaceae; genus Microbacterium; species Microbacterium sp. BF1. Next base: position 1,281 of record NZ_JAGYWT010000157.1, read on the forward strand.
GGTCGTTACTTGGACGAGCCGCCGAAGCCCTTGAAACGCTGGTTGAACTTCTCGACGCGGCCGGCCGAGTCCATGATGCGCTGCTTGCCCGTGTAGAACGGGTGCGAAGCCGAGGAGATCTCGACGTCGATGACGGGGTACTCCACGCCGTCCAGCTCCATGGTCTTGTCGCTCGACACGGTCGAACGGGTGAGGAACGTCTCGCCCGATCCGAGGTCGCGGAACACGACAGCCTTGTACTCGGGGTGAATGTCAGTCTTCATGGGATTCCTTAGTTGCTGCCCTGGATTGTGCCAGGGACGAGGGAAGTCTGCGGTGCAGAGAGCACCAAGGGTCGATTCTATCAGACGCTCATCAGGATGCTGCGCGTGCCGCGTAGCGTCCGTCTTCGCTGGTGAGCACGATCGGCATGCCGAAGGTGTCGGTGAGCGCCTCCGCGGTGAGCGTCTCGGCGATCGGTCCTGCAGCCACGACGGCACCGTCGCGGATCAGCATGACGTGGGTGAACCCCACGGGGATCTCCTCCACGTGGTGCGTCACCATGAGCATGGCCGGGGTCGTCGGGGAGGAGGCGTAGCCGCTGAGGAGCGCGAGGAGCTCTTCTCTGGAGCCGAGATCGAGCGATGCCGTGGGCTCGTCGAGCAGCAGGAGCTCCGGGTCGGTCATCACGGCGCGCGCGATCTGGACGCGCTTCTGCTCGCCGTCGCTGAGCGTGCCGAAGGTGCGGTCGGCCAGGTGGTCGAGGCGCCAGTCGGCGAGGACACGGAGCGCGCGACGCTCATCGATGTCCTCGTAGCTCTCGTTCCATCGGCCGAGCACCGAGTAGGCGGCAGTGAGCACGGTGTTGAGGACCGTCTCGTCACGAGGGACCCGCTTGGCCATCGCCGAGGAGGCGAACCCGATACGTGGACGCACCTCGAACACGTCGGTGCGGCCGAGGGTCTCCCCCAGCACCGTCACCGTTCCGGCGGTCGGGTGCATGAGCGTGTCGGCCAGCTGCAGGAGCGTCGTCTTGCCCGCGCCGTTCGGGCCGAGGATCACCCATCGCTGATCATCGTCGACCTGCCAGGTCACGTGATCGATGATGTTGCGCCCCTCACGGCGCACGACGACGTCAGTGAATTCCAGAGCGCTCGGCATGTCCCCAGCCTATCGGCTCAGGCGGTCAGCTCCGCGTAGAGCGCGCGCGTCGTCTCGGCGATCGCCGCCCAGCTGAACTCGTTGCGCGCCCGCTCGCGTCCGGCCTCGCCGTAGGCGCGTGCTCCCTCCGGATCCATCGCCACCTCGGTGAGCACGGCGGCCAGATCCGCGATGTAACGCTGCGGATCGACCGGTGTGCCCGTGCCGTCCTGTACCTGCTCGATCGGGACGAGACGCCCGGTGACGCCGTCGGCGACGACCTCCGGGATCCCGCCGGTCGCCGTTCCCACCACGGCAGCACCACACGCCATGGCCTCGAGGTTCACGATGCCCAGCGGCTCGTAGATCGACGGGCAGACGAACGTCGTCGCTGCCGTCAAGATGGCGGACAGTTCGTCCCGCGGCAGCATCCGCTCGATCCAGATCACGCCGTCGCGGTTCTGCTGGAGCAGGCGCACCCCCTCCTGCACCTCGGCCATGATCTCCGGCGTGTCCGGAGCGCCGGCGCAGAGCACTAGCTGCACCTCCGGAGGGAGCAGCCGCGCAGCCTGCAGCAGATAGGGCAGCCCCTTCTGCCTCGTGATGCGTCCTACGAAGACCACCGAAGGACGGTCCGGATCCATCCCGATCGAGCGCAGGAACGACTCGTCCTGCACAGGGCGCCAGCGTTCGACGTCGATTCCGTTGTGGATCACCCGGACCTTCGCCGGGTCGACCTGCGGGTAGCTGCGCAGGATGTCGGCGCGCATCCCTGCGCTCACGGCGATCACGGCTGCGGCGTTCTCATAGGCCAGTCGCTCGATCCCGCTCGAGACGGCGTAACCGCCCCCGAGCTGCTCCGCCTTCCACGGCCGCAGGGGCTCGAGGCTGTGCGCTGTGAGGACGTGCGGGATGCCGTGCAGCTGGGAGGCGAGGTGACCGGCGAAGTTCGCGTACCAGGTGTGACTGTGCACCAGGTCGGCGTCGGTGATGGCCGAGACGATCTCCAGATCGGTGCCGAGCGTCTGCAATGCGGCATTCGCCCCCGCGAGCTCCACGGGCGTGCGGTACGCGAAGGTACCCGCCTCGTCTCGGGGAGCGCCGAACGCGCGCACCTGCACGTCCACGTGCTCCCTGAGGGCCGCGACGAGCTCGGCGACGTGCACGCCGGCACCGCCGTAGACCTCCGGCGGGTACTCCTTCGTGATCATTTCAACTCGCATGTCTGAACGCTAGTACAGCGACGACGAAGGCATCTATGGTGGAGCCATGTCCGCTCCAAAGAAGGTCTTCGGGATCATCCTCGCCGGCGGCGAGGGCAAGCGCCTCATGCCCCTCACGGTCGACAGAGCGAAACCCGCAGTGCCGTTCGGCGGACAGTACCGGCTCATCGACTTCGCCATCTCGAACCTCATCAATTCGGGACTGCGCCAGATCGTCGTGCTGACGCAGTACAAGTCCCACAGCCTCGACCGGCACATCTCGCAGACGTGGCGGATGTCGGCCCTGCTCGACTCGTACGTCACGTCCGTGCCCGCGCAGCAGCGCCTGGGCAAGCGGTGGTTCTCCGGCTCTGCCGACGCGATCCTGCAGAGCATGAACCTCATCAACGACGAGAAGCCCGACATCGTCGTGGTGATCGGCGCCGACCACGTCTACCGCATGGACTTCCGTCAGATGCTCGAAGCCCACATCGAGTCCGGCGCGAAAGCGACCGTCGCCGGCATCCGTCAGCCGCTCGCCCTCGCGTCGCAGTTCGGCGTGATCGACGCCGACGCGGAATCGGGACGGATCAAGCAGTTCCTGGAGAAGCCGACCGACATCGCAGGTCTCGAGGACTCCCCCCACGAGGTGCTCGCCTCGATGGGCAACTACATCTTCGACGCCGACGCGCTGATCGCCGCCGTCGAGGCAGACGGGGAGTCCCCCGTGTCGGGGCACGACATGGGTGGCGACATCGTCCCCTATTTCGTCGAGCGCGGCGAGGCCGGCTACTACGACATGAAGCAGAACGAGGTCCCCGGCTCCTCGCCGCGCGACCGCTCGTACTGGCGAGACGTGGGGACGATCGACTCGTTCTACGACGCGCACCGCGATCTGATCTCCACCCTGCCCATCTTCAACCTCTACAACATGGAGTGGCCGATCCACTCGCAGGCTGTCAACTCCCCGCCGGCGAAGTTCGTCCGCGACTCGGTCGGTCGCATCGGCAACGCGATCGACTCGATCGTCTCGCTCGGATCCGTGCTGTCCGGTACCCACCTGGAACGCAGCGTTGTGGGTCCGTGGACCCTGGCGGGGGGCGGATCGACCATCACGGACTCGGTCGTCTTCGACCACGTGCACGTCGGGCAGGGGGCGCGCATCCATCGGGCGATCCTCGACAAGAACGTGGTGCTGGCCGATGGCGCGACGGTCGGCGTCGATCGCGAACGCGACCTGGCCCGTGGTTTCACCGTCACCGAATCCGGCATCACGGTCGTCGGCAAGGGCGTCTTCATCGAACGCTGAGTGCGTCACGGAGCACGCCGACCGTCCCGGTGATCGCTAGGCTCGACGGGTGACTGCCGCGCGTTTCCTCGTCGTCCTCGATGCCGATTCCACCCTCATCCGCAATGAGGTGATCGAGTTGCTTGCCGACGAAGCCGGACGGCGCTCCGAAGTGCAGGCCGCTACGGAGGCGGCGATGCGCGGCGAGGTCGATTTCGCGACGAGCCTGCGCTCCCGAGTGGCGGCACTCGAAGGCGTTCCCGTCTCGGCGTTCGAGCGTGTCCGGGCACGGATCGAGCCCACCCCCGGGGTACGTGAACTCACCGCGGCCGTCCACGACCGCGGAGGTGTCGTCGGCGTCGTCTCGGGAGGCTTCCACGAGATCCTCGACAGCGTCGCCCCCGAGCTCGGCGTCGATCGCTGGCGAGCGAACCGCCTCGACGTCGC
>NZ_JAGYWT010000158.1:0-5298 GCF_019279095.1 Microbacterium sp. BF1
GTTCCCGCACCAGCTCTCGGGCGGACAGCAACAGCGGGTCGCGCTGGCACGTGCGCTGGTGACCGAGCCCAAGGTGCTGCTGCTCGACGAGCCGCTCTCCGCGCTCGACGCGAAGGTGCGGGTCCAGCTGCGCGACGAGATCCGCCGCATCCAGTTGCGACTCGGCATCACGACCGTCTTCGTCACCCACGACCAGGAGGAGGCGCTGGCCGTCTCCGACCGGATCGCCGTGATGAACGCCGGCCGCATCGAGCAGATCGGATCGCCGGAGGAGCTCTACACGATGCCCTCCACAGCCGGCGTCGCCGCCTTCGTCGGGCTGTCCAGCGTCGTGTCGGGGGTCGCCGAGGGCGATCACGTCATGGTGTGGGGGCAGCGGCTTCCCCTGCAGTCTCCGGCCGACGGCCCGGTCGATGTGTACCTGCGACCGGAGAACGTCTACTTCGCTTCCGAGGAGGATGCCGCAGCCGACGCCCTGGTCGAGGAGAGCACCTTCCTCGGGAGCATGCGTCGCACGCTCGTGCGCACCGAGTCCGGTGAGCTGGTGCGCGTGCAGCATGCCCCGGGAACCCAACTCGCGTTCGGTGATCGGGTGCGCATCGCGATCGCTCCCGAGCCGGTCGCGGTTCATCCCCGCGGCTGACGACCCCTCGCTCTTCCCCGGACCCTCGCCGAGCGCTAGCGTGAGGCCCGAGGGGCGGGGTTCCCTCCATCCGAGAGAGAAAGGACGCCTCATGGCAGGCAAGTTCGAGCTGTACACCGACAAGTCCGGCGAGTACCGGTTCCGTCTGAAGGCCGGCAACGGCGAGGTCATCGCGATCAGCGAGGGCTACTCGTCGAAGTCCGCCGCGCTGAACGGGATCGACTCCGTCCGCCGGAACGCCGCAGACGCCGAGGTCGTCGAAGCCGACTGACCTCCTTCCACGCTTCACGACGAGACCCCCTGTCGCAGATATCTGCGGCAGGGGGTCTCGTCGATCTCGGATCAGAGCACGCGCGAAAGGAAGTCCTTCGTGCGCGGGTGCTGCGGGTTGCCGAGAACCTCGCGCGGGTCGCCTTCCTCGACGATGTGTCCACCGTCCATGAAGATCAGGCGAGACCCGACCTCGCGCGCGAAGCCCATCTCGTGCGTGACGACGAGCATCGTCATCCCCTCATCGGCGAGCGAGCGCATGACCTGCAGCACCTCGCCGACCAGTTCGGGGTCGAGCGCCGATGTCGGCTCATCGAACAGCATCATGTCGGGGTTCATGCACAGCGCACGCGCGATCGCCACACGCTGCTGCTGTCCTCCCGACAGATGCCCGGGGTAGGCATCGGCCTTCTCCGCCAGCCCGACGCGGGCGAGCATCTCCTTCGCGACCCTCGCCGCCTCAGCCTTCGAGCGCTTCTTCACGCGCTGCTGCGCGATCGTGAGGTTCCCCATCACATCGAGGTGCGGGAAGAGGTTGAAGCTCTGGAACACCATGCCGATGCGGGTGCGCACGCGGTCGATGTCGACATCGGGGTCGGTGATGTCGATCCCCTCGATCAGCACCTTGCCGCCGGTCGGTTCCTCGAGCAGGTTCACCGACCGCAGCAGCGTCGACTTTCCCGAGCCCGAGGGTCCGATCACGCACACGACCTCGCCCTTGGTGACGGTGAGGTCGATGCCCTTGAGCACCTCGTTGTCGCCGAACGACTTCACGAGCCCCTGCACATCGATCGCGGGGGCGTGGACATCAATCAGATCGGTGATCATCGCTGCTTCGCCATCCGTCGTTCGAGCCACGCGCTGAAGCGCGTGAGCGGGATCGTCACGATCAGGTACAGGATCGCCGCCATGATCAGCGGCGTCGCGTTGGTGTTCTGCGTCGATGCATCACGGGCGAAGTTCGTCAGCTCCTTCGACCAGATGAAGGAACCCGCCACGAACAGCAGCGACGTGTCCTTCAGCAGCAGCACGAACTCGTTGGTCAGGGGCGGGATGATGATCCGGAACCCCTGCGGCACGATGATCCAGAACGTCGTCTTCATGGGCGACATGCCGAGCGAGCGCGCGGCCTCGGTCTGCCCCTTGGGAACGGCCTGGATACCGGCACGGATCGTCTCGGCCATGTACGCCGAAGCGACGAGGATGAGACCGATGAGTCCGAGCACCACCGGCCCACCGAGCTTCGTGCCGGGGACGCCCAGTGCGATCGGCAGGATGAAGGCGATGCCGAAGATCGTGAGGATCGCGGGAAGCCCGCGGAACAACTCGATCCACACCGTCGCGATCCACCGGAACGGCGCGATGGTCGACAGCTTCATCAGCGCCAGCACGACGCCGAGCAGCAGGCCGCCAGCGAAGGCCACGGCCGTGAACCACAGCGTGTTGACCAGGGCGGTCGTGATGATCCCGGGGAACATCTTCGCCGCGACCTCAGGATTGAAGAACAGCGGCCCGATCTTCGCCCAGTCGGTGCTCACGATCGCCCAGACGGCGATCGCGAGCAGCACGACGTAGACCGAGTACCGATACAGCTTGCTCTTGGTGGTACGCCTCAACGCCATCGTCGAGGTCCTCCCGTTCTACCGACGCCGCCGGTCACTTGGCCGCGAGGTACTTGTCGTAGATCTTCTGGTAGCCGCCGTCGTCCTGGAGCTCCTTGAGCGCCTTGTTGACGGCATCGCGCAGCTCGTCCTTCTCCCCCTTGGCGAAGGCGAAGCCGTACGACTCGTCGGTCGGGTACGTCTCGACGATCTTGTAGTCGGGGTCATCCTGCTCGTGCACGTAATTGACGGGCTGGTCCTGCAGGATCGCGTCGATCTGACCCGCCTGCATGGCCGGCCACAGCTCACCGTCCGAGGGATACTGCACGAGCTGCGCGCCCGGAGCGTTCTCGCCCGCGTAGGTCTCGCCGGTCGTGCCCTGCTGCACACCGACGTTCTTGCCGTCGAGGTCGTCGATCGACTTGATGTCCGAGTCGGTACGCACGAGGAGCGACTGCAGCGAGTCGACGTACGGGTCGGAGAAGTCGAGGTTGGCCTTGCGCTCGTCGGTGATCGTCATCGCGGAGGCACCGATGTCGCACGTGCCGGCAGCAAGCGTGGTGCCCGACTGCAGGGCGTCGAAGCCCACGTCCTGCACGGAGAGCTTCAGGTCGATCTTCTCGGCGATCGCGCCGAGCAGATCGATGTCGAATCCGGAGTAGCCGGTCTCGCTGGACGGGTCCTCGACCTCGAACGGCGGGTAGGGGACATCTGAGCACACGGTGAGCGTTCCGGCCTCGACGAGACCGTACTTGTCGTCGGCGGCGGGAGCGTCACTGCTGCCCGCGTCGGATGATCCGGTGGCGCAGCCGGCGAGCGCGAGGGTGGCCGTCGCCACGAGGGCGAGACCGGCAATGAGGTTGCGACGAGGCATGTCGGCTCCTGTGAGTCGAGGGCACGAAGGCCCGCTGACGGATAGGAGTTCATCTAAACATGCGGCTCGTCGCGTGACCAATGACATCGGCATAGACGCGCATTACGTTTGTGTTGCAAGTACGCCCCGGTCACGCGAAGAAACCGAATTCCGGGGTCGGCGCGACGCGGTCTCAGACCTCGAAGTCGACAGCGACGCGAGACGCGACCACAGTGCGGATGTACGCGGCCACCTCGGCGTGTGCGGGGTGCACCTGGTACTCCTCGATCGCCGCGATCGAGGCGAAGTCCGCGACGAGCGTGACGTCCCAGTTCGCTTCCGGGTAGGCGACGTTCGCTCCCGCGGAGATGGAGAGGAGCTGCGGAACGACGCCGTCGAGGGCGTTCAGACGGCGAGCGACCTCAGCCGCCTGCGCACCGCGCTCCGCGGCGTCTTCGGCGGCGAGCTTCCAGGTCACGACGTGGCGGATGGTCACAGAGATTCCTTCGTTCCGGTCAGCGCGTCTGCGCGAAGAGAGTCCTCGAGCGCTTCGCGCAGCCGATCGGGCGCCACCCGCCAATGCGCGTGCAGCTCGCCGTCGATGAGCACGACCGGGATCTTCTCCCACCACAGCTCGTACAGCGCGGGGTCGTCCTGGATGGAGGCCTCGACGATCTCGATCTGCTCGGCCGCGGCATCGGGCAGCTCGGCGACGACGGCATCGATGACGTCGGAGGCGACGTCGCAGAGGTGACAGTCGGGCTTGCCGATCAGGGTCAGCGTGGTCACGCCGACGGCACCTCGACCTGGCGCCCCTGGGCGATCCACTCTCCGGTCCCGCCTTCGACGTTCGTGGCGTCGTAGCCGCGCGACTCCAGCGCCTCGACCACACGCGCCGACCGCCCACCCGCCTGGCAGATGACGTCGAACGCCTCCGCGGGGAGCTCTTCCAGCCGGTTGCCGATCTCGGACATCGGGATGTTGACGGCCCCGGGCACGTGGCCTGCGGCGAACTCGTCCACCTCCCGCACATCGATGAGCGGGATACCGGTGCGCTCGGCGAGCTCGGTGACGGTGATCGACTTCATGACATCCTCTCGGCGGGACGGAGATGCGGCCGGAGACACAAAGCGCCCGTCCGAAGACAGGCGCTCGTGTCTGGTCGCTTACTTCTTGTTGCGACGCTGGTGGCGAGTCTTACGAAGCAGCTTGCGGTGCTTCTTCTTCGCCATGCGCTTGCGGCGCTTCTTGATGACAGAACCCACGGAAACCTCACTAAGTCAGTGGCTGGGTGTCGCCGAAATCGGACACCCGGGTACGGGCACGGAAAATGCCTCGGGTCAGTCTAGCAAACCCGAAGGCATGGGCTGTCACGCATCCTTCGCCCGGGGCGACGGAGTTCGAGACAGCCGGCGACGTCAGCCGACGTCGGCGATCGGGCGCTGCAGCGCGTCGGCAACGGCAGACTCGGGCACGCGATAGCTGCGCCCGAAACGGACGGCCGGCAGCTCGCCCGCGTGAACGAGCCGATACACGGTCATCTTGGACACGCGCATCAGCTCTGCGACCTCAGCAACCTTGAGGAATCGGACGTCAGGAACTTCGGGCATCCCACGTACCCCTTTCTCGATGAGCACACTCTATGGGGTAGCTGGGACGCGTGTAAACCTCTGTGGCTCGTGTGATCAGTGGGACGACAGCGCCGACGAGCGCGCTCCGCCGGGCAGCCGTCCCAGCACAGACATAGACGTTCTGCGGCATTCGCTCATCGACCGCACGCGCTGGGCGCGTGGGCGAGAGATTGACGGCCACCATAGTGAGAGGCTACCCGCCGTGCGCGGGCACCCGCCCCGCCACAACCGGGGTATTTCCTCCGGCCCGACATTCGGCCCGGCACGACTCGGCGCTCCGGCCCGCTGTCACGCCAGCAG
>NZ_JAGYWT010000159.1:0-5262 GCF_019279095.1 Microbacterium sp. BF1
GCGGGCAAGCGCTGGTGGGGCTCTATGCCTGTGATCAGCTTGGGCAAGTGCGGCCGCTCTTACGGGGCGGCCGCACTTGCGGTGATCCTCTCTATAGGCGTCGTTGGCTGCTCGGGGCCCGACGAAATGGCGAGACCGAGCAGTCGATCCTCGATTTCCTCTCCTCCGTCTCCCTCACGGGTCTCCCTCAGCCCCTCAGCTACCTGATCGCCCAGACCGCCCAGCGACACGGACTGGTCCGCGTCTCGACCGATGACGAGACCGGCCGCACGCGGATCGAGAGCTCCGACTCACACCTCATCCAGGCGATGGCGGTGGATCAGTCCCTCCGCCCGCTCGCCCTCACCGCGCACCTCGACGCCCTGTCCACCCGCGTCGGCCGGGACACGGTGTACTGGGCGCTCACCGATGCGCGATATCCGGCGACGCTCGTCGGCCCCGACGGCGCCCTGCTCGTCCGCGAGCGGCATCCGGCGCCCCCGTCGTCGGCATCGACCGGGGACTCGATCGACCTGATGCCGCTCATCACCCGGTTGCGCTCGCATCAGGGACCGGATGCCGATGCGGCGTGGCTCGACCGTGAGCTCGAGGCTGCCGTGCGCGCGAAGTCCGTCCTCCAGGTCACGGTCGGGATGCCGGACGGATCGACCAGGGAACTCCTCCTGGAAGCGACAGGGATCGGCGGCGGCAGACTCCGCGGACGAGACCGGGCGGCCGACGTGGAGCGGACCCTCCCGGTGTCGAGCATCCTCACAGCGACGATCGTCGCGCCGTAGGGCCCTGCACCTGTCTCGACCGCTAAACTGGTGAGCTATGTCTGATGGCCCACTGATCGTCCAGAGCGATCGCACCGTGCTGCTCGAAGTCGCCCACGCCGACGCCGAGAGCGCCCGCCACGAGCTGGCGATCTTCGCCGAGCTGGAACGCGCCCCCGAGCACATCCACACCTACCGAATCACGCGTCTGGGGCTGTGGAACGCCAGAGCCGCAGGGCACACCGCCGAAGACATGCTCGAGACGCTCGATCGCTGGTCGCGCTTCCCCGTGCCTCCTTCCGTGTCCGTCGACCTACGCGAGACGGTGAACCGCTACGGGCGGCTGGTCATCGAACGCGACGACGAGGGAACCCTGATCCTGCGCTCCTCCGATCCCGCCGTGCTGGCGCAGGTCGCGAACAACAAGCGCATCCAGCCGCTGCTCATCGGCCACCCGACGCCTGAGACGTTCGTCGTCGATGCCTGGGCTCGCGGGCAGATCAAGCAGGAGCTGCTGAAGATCGGCTGGCCCGCCGAAGACCTCGCCGGGTACACCCCGGGGACACCGCACGAGATCGACCTCGCCGAGGACGGCTGGCACATCCGCCCCTACCAGCAGGATGCCGTCGATGCCTTCTCGAAGGACGGCTCGGGCGTCGTCGTGCTCCCCTGTGGCGCCGGCAAGACGATCGTGGGCGCCGGCGCGATGGCCGCGACCAAGACCACCACGTTGATCCTCGTCACCAACACCGTCTCGGCCCGCCAGTGGCGCGACGAGCTGCTCAAGCGCACCAGCCTCACTCCCGAGGAGATCGGCGAGTATTCGGGTCAGGCCAAAGAGGTCAAGCCCGTCACGATCGCGACCTACCAGATCCTGACCGCTAAGCGTAAGGGCGAGTACGCGCACCTGGCGCTGCTCGATGCCCTCGACTGGGGCCTCATCGTGTACGACGAGGTGCACCTGCTGCCGGCTCCGGTGTTCAAGCTCACCGCCGACCTGCAGGCGCGTCGACGGATCGGCCTCACCGCCACCCTCGTGCGCGAGGACGGACGCGAGGGCGACGTCTTCAGCCTGATCGGCCCCAAGCGCTTCGACGCTCCCTGGAAGCAGATCGAGGCGCAGGGCTTCATCTCCCCCGCCGCGTGCTACGAGGTGCGCGTCGATCTGCCGCCGAGCGACCGGCTCGAATACGCCGCGGCGACCGACGACGAACGCTATCGCCTGGCGGCCTCCGCCCCGGCGAAGGTCCAGGCGGTGCGTGAACTCATCGCCAAGCACGAGGGCGAGCGCATCCTCGTGATCGGACAGTATCTCGATCAGCTCGAGTCGCTGTCCGAGGCTCTGAACGCGCCGCAGATCACCGGCGCGACCCCCATCGACGAGCGCGAAGAGCTCTACCGCGCCTTCCGCGAAGGCGACATCTCGCTCCTCGTGGTCTCCAAGGTGGCGAACTTCTCGATCGACCTCCCTGAGGCCTCGGTCGCGATCCAGGTGTCCGGCTCCTTCGGATCGCGTCAGGAGGAGGCCCAGCGACTGGGTCGCCTACTGCGCCCGAAGCAGTCAGGACACACCGCGAGCTTCTACACCCTCGTCGCCCGCGACACGATCGATCAGGACTACGCCCAGAACCGCCAGCGTTTCCTGGCCGAGCAGGGATACAGCTACACGATCATGGACTCGGACGCGATCGCCGCCTGACCGCGGAAGATCACGCTCGGGCGGAACGTCCCTGCAGGGCGAGACCGAGGTGATGGGTACCGGTCGCCCCCACGGTGGGCGATGCGGCCCGCGCCGTGCGTGCGATCCCGAGCCTCGCCGCCCAACGGTCGGCGAGCAGGGCGTAGACGACCATGGCCAGCGCTGACGCGAGAAGGTCGACAGCCGTGCCCGAGGTCGCGTTGGCGTCGACCAAGGTGACGGATCCGAGCAGGAAGATGAGCACGTTGTTGACGATGTGCAGCGAGATCGCCGCCTCGAGTCCACCCGTGCGCCAGGTCAGCCAGGCGGCGACGATCGCGAACATGCCCACGCTGGCCGCGCCCCAGATGTCGTAGCCGTGGCCGAGCACGAACAGCGGCACGGGCAGGAGGATGGCGAAGGCGGGATGACGCAGCCATCCCCCGACCAGCTGCATCAGATACCCGCGGAACACGTACTCCTCGGCCGCGGCCTGGAAGGGGATCAGCAGCAGCACGAGCAGCACCATGATCCACAGTCCCGGGTGCGAGAAGTCGGCGGTCACCGCGTCGCCGGTGAGCGCCGACCACCCCAGCACCACGGCGAAGTAGACGACAAACACCGCGAGCGCCAACAGCAGACTCCTGCCGAGCCATCCCATCCGCAGACGCCCGGTGACAGACGACAGCAGACCGACCCCGCGTCCCTCGACGATCCGCGAGGCCAGCAGCAGGGCGGGGATCATCAGGATCAGCGGCAGCACCAGCGCCACGAGCAGCCACGGGCGGTCGAGGTCGAAATACTGCGACGTCGTGAGGAGCACCTGCGCGTCGACACCCCACTCCGGGACGAACATCGACACGATGGCCAGTGGCACGATCACGATCAGCAGGATCGCGATGTAGAGGGCGATGCCGACGAGCCCGGTCAGCAGCATGCGCCACCAGCGATACCGCGGCCGCAGGCGTGCCAGCCGGTGGTAGGCGAGCTGCTCGACACCGGGCAGTCCGGCCTGTGCGACGGTGTTTCCGGGGGCGGGGGTGGCGTCCTCGTTCAAGCTCATACCTCGATCCTCCCGTGTGCAGCTGTGCGCCGCATCCGACCGTGGGACGATCTCGGCTCCCGCCGTCCACTTACCGCGCGCCCGGCTCGCTCGAAGGCGGCGACTCCACGCCGTTCCGCACAATAGTCAGCATCCACATGGTCGGAGTCACCATAATGGGGACATGACTGCTCCGCGCATCCTGGTCGTCGATGACGAACCCAACATCCGCGACCTGCTCTCCACGGGTCTCAGCTTCGCCGGATTCCAGGTGAAGACGGTCGCCAACGGCGCCGCCACGATCTCGGCCGTCCTCGAAGAGGAGCCAGACCTCATCATCCTGGATGTCATGCTGCCCGACATGAACGGGTTCAGCGTGACCAAGCGCCTCCGCGGCGCGGGTTTCACCGCCCCGATCCTGTTCCTGACGGCGAAGGACGGCACCGACGACAAGATCGAAGGCCTCAACGCGGGTGGCGACGACTACGTCACCAAGCCGTTCAGCCTCGACGAGATCGTCGCCAGGGCCCAGGCGATCCTCCGCCGCACGATGCAGGCCGACGAGGAGTCGATCATCCGCGCCGGTGAGCTCTCCATGGATCAGGACACGCACGACGTCCACGTCGGCAAGGAGCCGATCGAGTTGAGCCCGACGGAGTTCAAGCTGCTCCGCTACCTGATGCTCAACCCGAACCGCGTGCTGTCGAAGGCCCAGATCCTCGACCACGTCTGGGAGTACGACTTCAACGGCGACGCCGGCATCGTGGAGAGCTACATCTCCTACCTCCGCCGCAAGATCGATCCGCACACCGAAGAGTCGTTGATCCAGACCAAGCGCGGCTTCGGCTACATGCTCAAGGTCGGCAAGACGGTCTGACGACCACCGCACCACCATCGACGCCGCCCCGCGGCGGAGTCGCCGCATGAGGGAGGACCGCATGGCGCACAAGCCCGATGCGGTCACCAGCTGGTGGCGACGCATCAGCCTTCGGGCGAAGGTCACCGGCGTCACGGTCGCGGTGCTCGCCCTCGGCTTGCTCGTCGCGGGTATCGGCACGGTGCCGATCCTGCGCAACGCCCTGGTCGCGAACATCGACGCCCAGCTTCCCGCCCTGGTCTCCAGTGACCTGGTCGATCGCTACTTCGACACCGTGACGGTCGATGGCGTCAGCACCTACACCCCCCGCGACGAGCAGCCTCGGGACTTCTCCTTCGCGATCTACGACGCGACGGGCGAGCTCCGCGCGACGGCACGCGGCACCGCGGGCCAGGCGCCTCTGTTCCCCGCCCAGTACTCCCTCACGAAAGCGACGGCGAACACCGACCAGATCCCGCTCGAGATGGAGGGAGCCGACGGCCAGCGCTTCCATGCCGCCGTCGCCGTGGTCCCCTCCGAGGGCGGAGTGCTGCGCATTCAGCTGGTGGCCCTGCCGCTCTCGCCTGCCGATCGCATCATCAGCCAGTACTTCGGCATCTACATCACGATCGCCCTGATCACCATCCTGATCGCCGCACTCCTCACGCGTGGACTCGTGACCCTGACGTTCCGCAGGCTCGGCCAGGTCGAGGCGACGGCCATGTCGATCGCCGCCGGCGACTTCCGGCAGCGGCTGACCGACCTCGAGCCGACCACAGAGGTCGGGCGGTTGAACACCGCCATCATCGCTGAAGAAGTCGCGGTCGGCTATGGCGTCCCGGATATGGTTGCCGGCGTCGGTGAGCGTCGTCAGCTCAGCAACCGCCGGCGTCAAGTCGGACCCGTCACCGACACTCTGCAGCTCGCGCTC
>NZ_JAGYWT010000016.1:0-12822 GCF_019279095.1 Microbacterium sp. BF1
GGCCGGCCGGTTGGGGCGCCGGGGAAACGGGACCTTGTCGACGATCAGGAGCTCGTAGCCGCGGGCAGGGACGAGACGGGACTCCAGCCCCTCGGCCGTGCCGAGCACGAGGACGGACGCGTCGGCATCGCGCGCGCGAAGACCATCCGCGACCGCGAGCAGGGGATTGACATGACCGGCGGTGCCACCGCCGGCGAGGAGATACGAAGTCACCTGGTGACCCTACCCCGCTCGGCTGACTGCTTCTCGGTCACGGGGATCGTGCGCGCGAACGCGAGCAGCACACCGCACGCGATCAGCACCGCGAGCAGGGCCGTGCCGCCCTGGGACATGAACGGGAGCGGGACGCCCATCACCGGGAAGACGCCGATGACGACACCGATGTTCATGACGGCCTGGCCGACGATCCACACCGTGATGCCGCCGGCCGCCACCCGGATGAACGGGTCCGGGGTCTTGCGGATGATGTGGAAGGCGCCGATTGTGAAGAACGTGAACAGGGCGAGCACGACGATGCAGCCGATCAGGCCGAGCTCCTCACCGACGATGGCGAAGATGAAGTCGTTGCCCGCGGCCGGGAGCCACCCGTACTTCTCCTGCGAGTTCCCGAGTCCGAGACCGAAGATGCCACCGGTGGCCATCCCCCAGATCCCATGGATCGACTGGTAGCAGTCAGTGTAGTAGAGCGCCATGTTGTCGCAGGTCGCCGTGATGCGCCGCATGCGGTCTTCGCTCGACAGCGCGTAGGCGAGCACGGCGATGATGCCGAGGATCAACGGAATGATGAACAGCCGGAGCTTGACCCCGGAGAAGAAGAGGCACCCGAGCAGGATGAGCACCAGCACCATGGCGGTACCGAGGTCCTTACCCGCGAGCACCGTGCCGATCGCGAGTGCACCGACCGGGATCACCGGGATGAACACGTGATGCCAGGTGCCGAGCATCGTGCGTTTACGCAGGAGGACGGCCGCAATCCACAGGACCAGGGCGAGTTTGAGGAACTCGGAGGGCTGCAGCGTGAAGCCCGCGATCTTCACCCAGTTCCGGTTTCCACCGTCTTCGATGCCCAGCGGCGTGAACACCAGCATCTGCAGCGCCACGGCACCGAACAGCGCCGGCCATGCCATCCTCTTGAGGAAGTCGACGGGCAGGCGACTGATCAGGAACATCAGCGGGATGCCGAGGAGCGCGAACACTCCCTGGCGCAGCACGCCGTCCATGGGGTTGACACCCTTGGAGACGGCGGTCGCACTCGTCGCCGAGAGCACCATGACGAGACCGAAGAGCGTGAGGAGAAGTGCGGTCGAAGCGATGAGCAGGAACTCGGTGGACACCGGGGTGAACCGGCGTCCGAGCGACACCCGGGCTGCGAGTCCGCCCGACTCAGAGCGCGGAGGGCGAGAGACCTGTGTCATCGGCGCTCCCCCGGTCGATCCAGTCCCGCACCGCCTCGGCGAAGCGATGGCCTCGTTCCGCGTAGCCGGAGAACTGATCGAAGGATGCCGCCGCCGGGGCCAGCAGGACTGTTCCCTCGTCGTCGACGATTCCCGCGGCGATCTCCACGACACGGTTCATGACCTGTCCAGTCTCGCCAGCATCCACCTCGAACACCGGCACCCCGGGCGCGTGTCGCCGGAATGCCGTGACCACGGCGGAGCGCTCGACCCCGATCACGACGGCAGCACGTGCCGTCGCTCCGACCTCGGAGACGAGGTCGGAGATGTCGACGCCCTTCAGATCTCCGCCGAGCACCCACACAGATCCGGGGTACGCGCGCAGCGACGACGCCGCGGCGTGCGGGTTCGTCGCCTTGGAGTCATCGATCCAGGTGATGCCACGGTGCCGGGCGATCACCTGGATGCGGTGCGCATCGAGCCGGAAGGACTGAAGCGCGGTGTGGATGGCCTCCGGCTCGACGCCGAGTGAACGCGCCAGGGCGCTCGCGGCGAGGATGTTCTGCACGACGTGGGGGGCGGCGAGACCCGCGGCGTCGAGATCGGCGACGGTCGTCAGCTCGAGGGCGCTGCGCGAGCGATCGTCCAGGAACGCTCTGTCGACGAGCAGTCCCTCCACCACGCCGAGATCGCTCGGTCCGGGGATGCCCAGATCGAAACCGATCGCCCGAGCGCCTTCGACGACCTCCGCCTCCTCGACCATCCGCCGGGTGGCCTCGTCGGCCTTGTTGTAGACGCACGCGATCCTGGTGTTGCGATACACCACAGCTTTCGCGTCGCGGTAGGCCTCTGCGCTCCCGTGCCAGACGAGGTGGTCGTCTGCGAGGTTGAGGCACACCGATGCGTAGGGGAACAGCTCTCCCTCGGGACTCGACTGCTCCAGATACCAGAGCTGGTGGCTGGAGAGCTCGACCACGAGCACGTCGAAGCCGGCAGGGTCGCGCACGGCGTCGAGCACCGGTACGCCGATGTTGCCGCACGGAGCCGCTCGCAGCCCGCCCGCGACGAGCAGCGTGGCCGTCAGCTGGGTCGTCGTCGTCTTGCCGTTGGTCCCGGTGATGAGCACCCAGTCCGCCGGTGTGCCGTCGGGCCGGACGACCTTGTCCCGCACGCGCCAGGCGAGTTCGACGTCACCCCAGATCGCGATGCCGGATTCCTGCGCCCAACGGATGAGCGGGTGAGCGGGAGAGAAGCCGGGCGACGCGATGATCACCTCGGGGTCGAAGTCGACGAGGACGCTGGGAACCTCATCGAGCGGACCCAGCTCGAGCCTCGCGCCGATGACCGGGAGCAGACGCTCGTACTCCTCCTCGGCGGACTCGCTCAGCACGAGCACGTCGGCGCCGAGCTCGGCCAACGTGTCCGCCACCGAGAAGCCCGTCATCGAGAGACCGAGCACGGCGACGCGCAGAGCGCGCCAGTCGGCGTTCCAGCTCGTCAGCCCTGCCAGACGGTCAGTCGACACGCGTCAGCCATTCGACATAGAAGAGTCCGACGGCCGAGACGGCGAGCAGCCCGGCGATGATCCACATCCGCACCACGATCGTGACCTCGGACCACCCGCGCATCTCGAGGTGGTGATGGAACGGACTCATCAGGAAGAGGCGCTTGCCGCGGGTGAGCTTGAAGTATGTGCGCTGCAGGATCACGGACCCGGAGGACAGGACGAAGACGCCGGCGATCACGAGCAGGAGGAGCTCGGTGCGGGTCAGGATCGCCATCGCGGTGATGACGCCGCCGATCGCCATCGAGCCGACGTCGCCCATGAAGACCTTCGCCTTGGGCGCGTTCCACCAGAGGAATCCGATGAGGCTCGCGGCGAACGAGGCGGCGATGATCGCCAGGTTGAACGGGTCGCGCACCTCGTAGCACCCGCCGAGGGCATCGGGATCGCCGCCGATGCAGGGCTGCTTGAACTGCCAGAAGGCGATGACGCTGTAAGCGCCGACGACGATGACGCCGGCGCCTGCGGCGAGCCCGTCGAGACCGTCCGTCAGGTTCACGCTGTTCGAGGTCGCGACGCCGATGATCGAGATCCACACGAGGTAGAGGATCCAGCCGAGCACCACGCCGAACGCGAAGAGATTGAGCCAGGTGATGTCGCGGAACAGCGAGATGGCAGAGCTCGCCGGTGTCTGACCCCACTTGTTCGGGAAGTTCAGCGCGACGATGCCGAAGGGGATGATGACCAGCAGCTGGCCGATCACCTTGCGCCAGCCCGAGAGCCCGAGACTGCGCTGGCTGCGCACCTTCATGTAGTCGTCGATGAATCCGACGGCACCGAATCCGACCATCAGCCAGATCACCAGCAGCGCGGAGAGGGCGGGGACTTCACCGCTCACCAGCACGCCGGTGAAGTAGCCGACCATCGAGCCGACGATGAAGATGAGACCGCCCATCGTGGGGGTGCCGCGCTTGGCCTCATGGCTGGGGTTGTGGACGGACTCCGGGGTACGGATGACCTGCCCCCAGCCCCACTTCCGGAAGAGCCGGAGGAAGACGGGAGTCAAGAACAGGGTGAAGGCGAGCGAGATCGCCGCCGACATGATGAGAGACCTCACGAGAACAATTCTCCCAGACGATCGCCGAGATGCCGGAGGCCCACGGAGTTGGATGACTTCACGAGCACGCGGTCGCCGTCGCGGAGCTCGGTGCGGAGGTATTCGAACGCCGCGTCCTGGTCGGGTAGATGCACGGCCTCGCTGTCCCAGGAACCCTCACCGACCGCGGCGAGGTACATCTCGTCTCCCGCCTGACCGGTCTGCTGCGCAGCATCGTGCTCGTCGGAGTCATCGGCTCTCTCGGGTCGCAGGCGGCTGATGCGTTCACCTACGCGAACCAGCTGCCCAACAGCGTCTTCTCCCTGATCTCCGTCGGAATCCTCACGGCGGTCATCGTCCCCCAGATCGTCAAGGCGACCGCGGATGCCGACGGCGGCAATGCCTTCATCTCGAAGCTGTTCACCCTGGGCACTGTCGTCCTGGTCGTGGTGACGGGAATCGCAACGGCGGCGGCACCGTGGCTGGTGCACCTGGTCGCCGGTAGAGCGACCGAGGCCACCCTCGCCCTCGCCACGGCACTCGCCTACTGGTGCCTGCCTCAGATCCTCCTCTACGGTCTCTACGCGATGCTGGGCGAAGCCCTCAACGCACGGAAGATCTTCGGTCCCTTCACCTGGGCGCCTGTCGTCAACAACATCGTCTCGATCGTCGGCTTCCTCGCGCTCGGCGCGCTGTTCGGTCCCGTCTCCACGAAGGCTACCGACTGGACGCCGGAGATGATCACCCTGCTCGGCGGCACGGCCACGCTGGGCATCGCACTGCAGGCGGTCGTCCTGCTCATCTTCTGGCGTCGCACGGGCCTCGCTCTCAAGCCCGACTTCCGTTGGCGCGGTGTCGGTCTCGGCAATGTCGGCCGCCTAGCCGGCTGGACCTTCCTCATGGCTTTCGCGAGCCTGTCTGCCGGAGTTCTCCAGGGCCACATCGTCAGCGAGGTCGCCGGTCTCGGTGCCTCCGCCACCGTGACCGCGAACGCGTGGCTGATCTTCATGCTCCCGTATTCCGTCATCGTGCTCTCGATCGGAACCCCCTACTTCACCCAGATCAGCGCGCACGCGGCTGCCGGTCGCGATGACGACGTCCGCGCCGACATCGCGCAGAGCATCCGCACGCTGCTCTTCTTCATCGTCGCGGCCACCGCGGCCGTCGCCGCCGCGGCCATCCCGGCGTCTCGGGTGTTCACCGAGTCCGCCGAAGACGCCCAAGCCGCCGCAATGGTGCTGCTCGCCTACCTCGTCGGGCTCATTCCTCTCACGATCCTCTTCATCGTGCAGCGCACCTTCTACGCCTACGACGACACGAAGACCCCGTTCTGGTTCACGATCTTCCAGTGCGTCCTCATCGTGGTCACCGCCCTGGCCGCGCTCGGTCTGCGCGAAGCCGGGATCATCCCTCTCACCTCTCTCGCCGCGGCGATCGCCCTCGGCCAGTCGATCGCGAGCATCCTGCAGACGATCGTCGCCACCTGGCTGCTGCACAAGAAGATCGGCGGTCTGAGGATTCGTTCGTGGATCACGGCCATCGGTCGCTTCACGATCGCCGCAATCCCGGCAGGATCCGCGGGCTGGGGAACGTTCCAGCTTCTCGGCGGCACGACGGGTTGGGCCACCTCCGGCGTCATCCCCGCCACCCTCGCGACCGCGATGGTCGGCCTCGCCGTCGTGATCGTCTACATCGCGATCCTCGCCATCATGCGTGCCCCCGAGCTCACGGCCGGCCGCGCGCTGGTCCGTCGCTTTCTCCCCGGTCGCTGATCGGCGCCCAGAGCCTTCTCCCAGTCCGGCGGCACACAGTGTGCGGGGAATGCCTCGCGGTTACCATGGGTTGAAGCACTCGAAGGTCATTCGACTGCAGTTTCAAAGACGGAGAGCACATGCGTCAGGTCATCATCATCGGCTCCGGCCCCGCCGGATTCACGGCGGCCATCTACGCCGCCAGGGCGAACCTCAAGCCGCTGCTCATCGCGAGCTCGGTCGAGGTCGGCGGCGAGTTGATGAACACCACCGAGGTGGAGAACTACCCGGGCTTCCCTGAGGGCATCCAGGGACCGGAGCTCATGGCCAAGTTCCAGGAGCAGGCGGAGAAGTTCGGCACCGAGGTCGTCTACGACGACGTCACCGAGCTGCAGCTCGACGGCCCCGTCAAGAAGGTCATCCTCGGCAGCGGTGCGGAGCACGAGACCCAGTCGCTGATCTACGCGACGGGCTCGGCCTACCGCAAGCTCAACATCGACGGTGAGGAGCGCCTCTCCGGCTACGGCGTCTCCTGGTGCGCCACGTGCGACGGCTTCTTCTTCCGCGAGAAGACGATCGCCGTCGTCGGCGGCGGCGACTCCGCGATGGAAGAGGCCACGTTCCTCACGCGCTTCGCCGACAAGGTCTACGTCATCCACCGCAAGGACACCCTGCGGGCCTCGAAGATCATGCAGGAGCGCGCCTTCGCGAACGAGAAGATCGAGTTCGTGTGGAACAGCGAGGTCGCCGAGGTCCTCGGTGGCGACTCCGTGACGGGTGTGCAGCTGCGCTCCACGGTCGACGGCACGCTCCGTGACCTCCCGCTCGACGGGCTCTTCATCGCGATCGGCAACGACCCGCGCACGCACCTCGTGCACGACAAGCTCGAGCTGACGCCCGAGGGCACCATCTGGGTCGACGGACGCTCGTCGAAGACCTCGGTTCCGGGTGTCTTCGCTGCGGGTGACGTCATCGACCCCACCTACCGTCAGGCCATCACGGCTGCCGGCAGCGGCGCGGTCGCCGCGCTCGATGCGGAGCACTTCCTCGCAGACCTGGAGGACGCGTCCGTGGAGGTCCCGGCCGCCGAGGCCGCCGAGATCCTCACCGCCAGGGCATAGGCCGGGAACACTTTTCCCTCGTCGGCTGTTGTAGCAGACGAACCTCGAATCAAGGAGAACTCTGATGAGTGCAAAGGCTACGAGCCAGGCGACCTGGGAGCAGGACGTTCTGCAGGCCGAAGGTCCCGTGCTGGTGGACTTCTGGGCCGAGTGGTGCGGTCCGTGTCGCATGGTCGCGCCGGTTCTGGACGAGATCCAGGCCGACAACCCCGACAAGATCACGATCCTCAAGCTCAACGTCGACGAGAACCCCGAGCTGGCGATGAAGTACCAGATCACGTCGATCCCGGCGATGAAGGTGTTCCACGGTGGTGAGGTCAAGACGACCATCATCGGCGCCAAGCCCAAGTTCGCTCTCGAGAAGGACCTCGCCGCTTTCATCGGCTGATCCTGCGATTCGAAAGGGCCGTACCTCCCGGGGAGGTACGGCCCTTTCTTCGTCTCCGTGCCCCGTGTCGTGCGCGATGCGCCTCTCCGTCAGTCTTTGTCGTACACCGAGACGGGTAATAGTCCACGGGCAGCACGGGCTCGATCGACGAGGAGCTGGATCACTGCGGTCTTGCCCGCGTTGTATGACTCCTCGCCCATTCGCGAGGCATCGACAGCAGCGTGCTTCGCGCGTTCGTAGAGCTCGGCATCTTCCGGGTTCTGCAGCAGCCAGTCCCGAAGGATCCTCTGGTTCACCTCATCCCACCTGGACGCCTCGAAGAAGTGGGCGATTCGGGTGCGCACGCCGTCCTCCTCGAAGACCATGACCTGGTGGCTTCGCACTCCGCTCCCGAGCCGCCACCCGACGGTCTCGAGGGCAGGCAGATGCCGGTCGAGGTCCTCCTCGTCGGCGATCCGTACCGCGACATCGATGATCGGCTTGGCACTCATCCCCGGGATGCTGGTCGAGCCGATGTGCTCGACGATCCGGTTCGGATTCCCCTGCGTCCGCAGCTCTGCCGCGACCCTCCGGAAGGCGTCCGGCCAGGCCGGATCGTACGGATCGAGGACGGCCTCCACATCAGGAGGCGTCGGCGACGGACGGATCCCAGCGGCGGTGGCGCTGCTTCTCGTCCAACAGGCCCCAGACGGCCGAGGTCAGCTCCGGGTACTCCAGTGCGATCTGTCGCAGCACACGATAGTGGCGGGCCGCGTTGGGACGCACGCCGTCATTCGCATTGATGTTGTCGGCGCGAAGAAGGTAGACGACGAGCTCGTCGACGCTCGGGAGCTCCTCCATGAACTCCCACGGATCCTCGCCTCCGAGCAGGCGCTCCTGGATGAGGACCGCGAGTTCGTCGGCCGCTTCGGCCCGCAGCACTTCCAGGCTGGCGCGACGCTGTACGGACTCGGTCATGCTTCAAGCCTACGTCGGCTGGGGACCCCTCCGGCGCTGGACCTTCATGTTCTCTGTCATCTCCTCGAGCTCTTTCCCCTTGGTCTCCGGCACCTTGAAGAAGACGAAGAAGAACGACAGAAGCGCGAAGAACGCGTAGAAGCCGTAGGCGAAGGTGAGTCCGATCTCCGCGAAGGCCGGGAACGTCGTGGAGATGAAGAAGTTCGCGACCCACTGCGCCGCAGCGGCCACCGCGAGGGCGCCGGCTCTGATCGAGTTCGGGAAGATCTCGCCGAGCAGAACCCACACGAGCGGGCCCCAGCTCGCGCCGAAGAACACGACGAATCCGTTCGCGCAGACCAGCGCGATGGTGGCCCAGGGGTCGGGGAGTGTCGCCGTCCCCTGCGCGTCCAGCGTGCCGAACGAGAAAGCCACAGCCATGAGGCCGAGGGTCACGGTCATCCCCACCGAGCCCACCAGCAGCATGATCCGTCGACCGATCTTGTCGACCAGCAGGATCGCCACGATCGTCACGACGATGTTCGTGACAGAGGTGATGACGGAGGTGAGCAATGCGCTGGACTCGTCGAAACCCACCGACTGCCAGAGCGTGGTCGAGTAGTAGAAGATGACGTTGATGCCCACGAACTGCTGGAAGACCGACAGCAGGATGCCGATCCAGACGATCGGCTTCAGTCCCAGACGGTTGCCGCGCAGGTCGCGCAGAGACTCGGAGCGTTCGGTGTCGATGGTTCCGGTGATCTCGTCAATCTTCCCCTGGACGTCGACGGTACCGGTGACGGTCTCGAGAACCTCAGCCGCCCTTTTCAGCTCTCCCTTGCGCACCAGGTACCGCGGAGACTCCGGGAGCCGAAGAGACATGAGCCCGTAGACCAACGCGGGGATAGCCGCGACCATGAACATCCACCGCCAGGCCGTGAGACCCCACAACGGCTGATCCGCTGCACCGGCGAGACCGGCGAGCAGCGCGTCTGAGAGCAGCGCAGCGAAGATACCGGTCACGATGGCGAGCTGCTGCAGGGATCCGAGGCGACCCCGCACGGCTGCCGGCGACACCTCAGCGATGTATGCCGGCGCGATGACCGAGGCCGCGCCGACACCAAGTCCACCGATGACTCGCCAGATGATGAGGTCGACGACACTGAAGGCGAGACCAGAGCCGATAGCGGAGATGAAGAACATCGCCGCTGCGACGACCATCACGGGAATGCGTCCGTACTTGTTGGAGACCGGTCCTGCGAACCAGGCACCCACCGCGCAACCGATGAGAGCGGAGGAGACGGCAAAGCCCTTCAGGGCCGTGCCGAGATCGAACCCGGAGACGTCACCGGCCAGGGCATCCACGGCGCCGTTGATCACGGCCGTGTCGAATCCGAAGAGGAAACCACCCAACGCGGCCGCGATGCTCACCGCGATCACACGGCGCTTGATGGCTACTGGACCGGCTGTACTCGACATGACATCCCCCTCGTCGTCACGATGACGCGAGTCTAGGCTAGCGCTGCCGTGGCCGGGGCCTCACTTCGACGAGCCGTAACCGCTCTCTCCGATCTCCTCCAGGATGCGATTGAGATCCTGAATGGAAGCGAAATCGATCGTGACCTGGCCTTTCCGTGCGCCGAGAGCGATCTTCACGCGGGTGTTGAGTCGGTCACCGAGCTTGCCGGCCACCTCGTCAAGGTATGCGCGGCGCGCACCGGGGGTCGGCTTCACGGACTTGCCGGCGCTGGGCTGCGACTTGGCGGCCTCCTCGGTGGCGCGCACCGAGAGGTCCTCGTTCACGACCTTGTCCGCGAGACGCTGCATCGACTCCGGAGTCTCGAGACTGAGGATGGCCCGCGCGTGCCCCGCGGTCAGCACCCCGGCCGCAACCCGCTGCTGCACGGGCACAGGGAGCTTCAGGAGCCGGATCGTGTTGCTGATCTGCGGACGTGAGCGACCGATGCGTGTGGCCAGCTCCTCCTGCGTGATTCCGAAGTCCTCGAGGAGCTGCTGGTAGGCCGAGGCCTCTTCCAGCGGGTTCAGCTCGGAACGGTGGAGGTTCTCCAGCAGGGCGTCGCGGAGGAGATCCTCGTCGGCAGTCTCGCGAACGATCGCGGGGATCACTTCGAGCCCGGCTTCACGAGCAGCACGGGTACGTCGCTCCCCCATGATGAGCTCGTACTGGCCCTCGCTGTTCTTGCGGACGACGACGGGCTGGAGCACACCGAACTCACGAACGCTGTGGACGAGCTCAGCGAGATCTTCGGGGTTGAAGTGCGTTCGCGGCTGACGGGGGTTGGCCACGATCGTGTTCGGATCGACCTGGATCAGGTGGATGCCGGGGACGACCTCGAGTTCGGCGGCGTCGGCTTCGACCTCGGGTACTGCCTCCGCATTCGCCTTTCGCAGGCTCGCGCCAGGAAAGAACACGTCGACAGGACGCTCCGACTGATCAGTCGTGGGGATGAGGGCGCCGATACCCCGGCCCAGCCCAGTGCGCTTCGCCATCATTTCTCCTTGCTCTGCGTCGCTGTGCGCGATGCGATCTCAACGGCGGCCTCACGGTAGGCGATCGCGCCAGCGGATTGACCGTCGTACGCGATCACGGTCTGCCCGAAGCTCGGGGCCTCCGATACCCGGACCGAACGCGGGATGACCGTCTCCAGCACCTGTTCCGGGAAGTGTGTGCGGACCTCTTCCGCAACCTGCTGCGCGAGGCGTGTGCGCCCGTCGAACATCGTCAGCAGGATCGTGGAGAGATGAAGGACGGGATTGAGGTGCTTCTGGATCATCTGGATGCTCCCGAGCAGCTGACTCAGTCCCTCGAGTGCGTAGTACTCGCACTGGATGGGGATGAAGACCTCTGTCGCGGCCGTAAAAGCGTTGATCGTGAGCAGCCCCAGTGATGGCGGGCAGTCGATGATGACGAAGTCCATCGGGTGGTCGGCGAGATACACCTCAAGGGCACGACGTAGGCGATGCTCTCGAGCAACCTGTGCAACCAGCTCGATCTCTGCACCCGCGAGGTGGATGGTGCTCGGCGCACAGAAGAGGTTCGAGTCCTCCGGGGACTCCTGGATGATGTCCGCGAGCGGGAACTCATCGATCAACACGTCGTAGACGCTGGGGACCTCGGCGCTATGCGGCACACCCAATGCTGTGGAGGCGTTACCCTGCGGATCCAGATCGATGACCAGGACCTTCGCGCCCATTCCCGCCAGGGCGGAGGCGATGTTCACGGCGGTGGTGGTCTTCCCCACACCGCCCTTCTGATTCGACACGGTCAGCACACGGGTTTCCCCGGTGAACTCGACGGTGGCGGCCTCGAGTGCGCGCCTACGGGCGGAGAGGTCAGCGAGTTCCCGCGCAAGCGGTGTATCCATCCCGAACGATCCGTTCGATGACGTCTTCTCGGATTGTTTCACGTGAAACATCCACTCCTTTCGGGGCCGCGTTCCACTCTAATCGCTGGGAGTGACATTCGATGACGGAGGGGCGCACGGTGCGCCCCATCCCCGGACAGCTGGGGCGCCGAGCACCACCGGAAATTGCGTCCCGATGGCGGTCGCTTGGAGCAGGAACGTCGATGTTTCACGTGAAACGGTCGCGTCCGGGGGCTCTCTACCCCCGTAGGTACGCCGCGTCCATGCGACAAGCGGTGCGTGAGACGCCCATTCACGTCGAACCTCCCATGACGCTGGGCCCGCGGCGTGACTCGAGCGCTTGCCCTGTTCTGGTCCTGACCCCTCCTCCCCCACATCGCCTCTTGCGGACTGCACACACGGACGGCCACACACGTCTGCCGGTCGGGCCGCCACACACTCGTACGGAGGTGCGCGTTTCATGCCGGCTGACAACCGAAGGGATACTGGCCGCAGTGAGAACACGTAGGAATACCCACGGCATCATCGACGCCGTTTCACGTGAAACATGTGTTGGGTGGCCGTACACGCCCGAGGGGATCCCCACAGCCACCGACATGACTCCTGGACGGTGTCCACTCGCGCCGTTCAACAAGCTCTCACGAGATCCGAGCCGGCCCCGTCGCTCTGGCGTTGCAACCTGACGACGCGTCACCCCCTCCAAGCTGACCGCGCTGCACAAGATCCGTGATCAGGAGTCGCCTGAGCGTAGGAGCAGCGCACGCAAGAGAGGCGCACCCAGGAGGCGGCTGTCGCCGCAGCCGCTGGCCTCTACCGCTCATGGAATCGGTACAGCCACCCCTCCCCCATCTTCCCGCCACGTCTGCATCACTCTCCACGCTCCTTTTTGCGGCGGCCTTGCGTAGAGGGGTCATTCACACCAAGAGACGGCGATCGGATGGGTACGTTTCACGTGAAACATGCATCCCTTGATGCTCGAAAGTAGTGGAGGCGAGCGGGGTAGCCCCGCACATAAGGGCTCTCCAGCCGCAGAAATCTCTGAAGCGCCCATGGCACCAGATCGCACCGCACACCAAGCAGAGCACGTCGGGCACGTCGGCCACGTCCGGCTCGTCAGGTACGTCAGGTACGTCAGGTACGTCAGGTACGTCAGCGTTTCACGTGAAACCGAACATGATACGCGTCCGATATCGCAGGTATCTCCCTTCACAGAGCCCGCTAGCGCGCACCAATCCGACGAGCCCCT
>NZ_JAGYWT010000160.1:0-5257 GCF_019279095.1 Microbacterium sp. BF1
AAGACCTTCCCGCCGAGATCCGTGAGACCTACGAGCGACTCGGCATCCCCGAGGCCGAGCGTCAGCGCCTCGTGGCCGGCGTCGCGGCGCAGTACGAGTCCGAGGTCGTCTACCACCAGATCCGTGAACTGGTCTCGAACGGTCCGCTGATCGTCACGTCGACCACGTCAGCGACGCCGGGGATCGACACCCGCTGCGTGTTGCCCCTCCAGGACACGAGATCGATGAGGGGCGAGTGGTCGGGCCCGTCTTCAGAGTCGGGCGTCTCGGGCTCGAGCCCGAGGCTCAGCCGGTAGGCCTCCACGATCCAATAGGAGGGCGCGTCGCGCGGCACACCGATGACCCGGGTGAGGTCAGGCCGATCGGTCACCGACATCTCGACGTGAAGAGCCCAGGTGACGTGGACGTGCTCGGAGAGGTTCATCCGCGCAACGCTAGACCTCTCCCGGCCCTGCTCCCCGCCACGAAAGCACGAACTGTCGAGAACTTTTCGAACCTTCTGGTCGTGCAGGAAGACTCGGAGCATGCACCGGTCCTCCGGCGGACGCCGGGAGGCCCTGCGGTGCGAGAGGACACGGCCTCGCCTCACCACAGGGCCCCACCTCTGCATGTCAGCGCAGCACGAACTCCACCGTCGTGACATTGCCGGCGACGTCGTAGACGAGAAGCGTGTTCTCGCCCTTCACCCCGCCGAAGGTCCCCGGCTTCACGAAGTTGAGGTCGGACCAGGCGTTGTTCGTCAGATCCTTCTCGACGCCGTTGAGCGCGATCCGGTCGACCTTGCCGGCATCGTTGAGCTTGAAGCTGACCTTGTCATATCCCGCTGCATCGCCGACCGTGAACGAGCCGCCGGTCTTCACGGTCACCGTGGGGGCTGTGGCGTCGACGACGACATCGAAGGTCGAGGTCTTCGAGATGTTGCCGGTCGCATCGACCCGGATGTCGATGGACTTCGAGGGGCCGGCCGACGCCGGACTGACGAGCGTGACCTGCGGGCGCGTGGTGTCCGGCACCTCGCCGGCGATGAATGCGACCGAGGTCTTCTCGGAGCGGTTGCCGTACATGTCGACCGCGGTGACCTCGGCGATGTAGCTCGTCCCCTTCGTGAGGGTGAGGAGCGGAGCATCGGCCTGTCGGCCGTTGCGGATGGCGAGCGGGATCTCGAGCACGCTCGGGCGCGGCGCGATCTGGAAGTCGGCGAGCACCTTCGCCCCGGCCCTGATCGGCAGCGCCTCGGCGCCCGTGACCGCATCGCGGACCCGCACGTCGTAGCCGTACACCGCTTCGTCATCGGTCGCGGCGGGAACGCGGAGCACATCGGCCCCGTCGTTCGTCACGATGTGCTCGGGTGCTCCCTGCTGCACCGGAGCGACCGCATCGCGCGCGGCGGCCGTGTAGTCGAAGTTCGCGCGCACCTCTTCGGCGGTGCTGCCGTCGAGGCGGATGCCAGCTCCTTGCGGAGCACCGGAACGACCTCCGAACCGAGGATGTCGAGCTGCTCGAGCACCGTCTTCAGCGGCAGACCGGCGTGGTCGATGAGGAACAGCTGACGCTGGTAGTCGCCGTAGTGCTCGCGCATGGCGGCGTAGCGGTCGATGACCTGCTGCGGTGATCCCACCGTCAGGGGCGTCATCTCGGTGAAGTCCTCCATGCTCGGACCGTGACCGTAGACAGGTGCGTTGTCGAAGTACGGCCGGAACTGGTTCACGGCGTCCTGCGACTTCGTTGCCATGAACACCTGACCGCCGAGCCCGACGATCGCCTGCTCGGGCGTGCCGTGTCCGTAGTGCGCGTAGCGCTGACGGTACAGCTCGATCAGACGCTGGTAGTGCTCCTTCGGCCAGAAGATGTTGTTCGCGAAGAAGCCGTCGCCGTAGTAGGCCGCCTGCTCGGCGATCTCGGGCGTGCGGATCGAGCCGTGCCACACGAACGGTGCGATGCCGTCGAGCGGACGCGGGGTCGAGGTGAAGCCCTGCAGTGGCGTGCGGAACTTGCCCTCCCAGTCGACGACGTCCTCACGCCACAGCTTGTGCAGCAACGCGTAGTTCTCGATGGCGAGCGGCAGTCCCTGGCGGATATCCTGGCCGAACCACGGATACACCGGGCCGGTGTTGCCACGACCGAGCATGAGGTCCATGCGACCGTCGGACACGTGCTGGAGCATCGCGTACTCCTCGGCGATGCGCACCGGGTCGTTCGTGGTGATGAGCGTCGTGGAGGTGGACACGATCAGACGCTCGGTCTGCGAGGCCAGGGCCGCGAGGAAGGTCGTGGGGCTGGAGGACCAGAAAGGCGGATTGTGGTGCTCGCCGATCGCGAAGACGTCGAGCCCGACCTCTTCCGCGTGCACCGCGATCGCCGTCGTGGCCTTGATGCGCTCCTGCTCGCTCGGGGTGATCCCCGTGGTGGGATCGCGGGTGATGTCGCTGACCGACATGATGCCGAACTGCATCGCCTGCGCGCCTGACTGCTCGCTCATGATTGCTCCGTGTCTCCGAACCGGACGACTCGCATCCGCTTCTATTCATTTGAATGTATCTGTGTCAACGCGCTCACAGCAACTTTATTCCCGGCCTGTACCCTCGAACGATGAGCAGTGCCGGCGCCGACATCGCTGGTCCCCCCACAGGATCGGTTCCCCGCAAGCGCAGGCGCGTGCCGTTCTGGGACAACGCCCGCTACGTCTGCATCGTCCTCGTCGTCCTCGGTCATGCCATCCAGCGCCTCATCTACGACTCCGACATCGCCTTCGCCTTCTACCTGGCGCTGTACGCGTTCCACATGCCGGCGTTCGCGATCATCTCGGGCTACTTCTCGAAGTCCGGCTCCCCCACCAAGACGCAGATGGCCAGGGTGATCACCGACATCATCCTCCCCTACGTCATCTTCGAGACGCTCTGGACGCTCACGAAATGGTTCGTGGAAGGCCAGGCCGACCCGAACCTCACCCGGCCGAGCTGGACGCTGTGGTTCCTGCTCGCCCTCGGCATCTTCCGACTCGTGCTCCCCTACCTCGCCCTGCTGCGCTGGCCCCTGCTGTGGACCATCGTGATCTCGGTCGGCGTGGGCTACCTGCCCAACATCGACAGCACCTTCTCGCTCTCGCGCACCCTGGGTCTGCTGCCGTTCTTCACACTCGGCTGGTGGCTTCGCGAGCACGACATCGTCGACAGGTTCAGACTCCTCGACTTCCGTCCGTGGTGGCTGCGCGCCGGTAGCGTCGCGATCTTCGCGGCGATCGGCTGGGCCGCCTGGAACTGGCTTCCCGTGTGGCAGGCCATCGACCTGCGCCATTGGCTCTTCTATGAGGACTCCTATGCGGACCTCGGTGGTGAGCAGTGGTGGGCCGGCGGTGTCCGTATCCTCCTGATGCTGCTCGCCGTCATCCTCAGCGCCGCCTTCTTCTGCCTGGTCCCCCGAGGCGCGCACTGGTGGACGACGTTCGGTCAGTACACGATGTACGTGTTCCTGCTGCACTCGTTCGTGCTCTACCCGTTCCGGGAGAGCGGGATCCTGCGCGACCTGGAGCCCACCTGGATCTGGCTCCCGCTCGTGACCATCCTGTCGGTCGTGATCGCGCTCGCGTTGGCGACGAGACCGGTGAGACGGGTGTTCCGCCCGCTGGTCGAACCGCGGCCGGGCTGGCTGTTCGCCGATCCGGAGCTCGCCTCCAAGGAGGGCCGCAGGAATGACCCGACCGGATCGCGGCGACCGCGCTAGAGGCGGGCGATAACCTCGAGAGCGTGACCCGCGCGCAGACCGTCCGAGACCGCATCGTCGAACAGGTGGAGTCCTCGGGATTCGTCGCCCACGGTCTGCATGTGCGCGTGGCGTCCGACACCGCCCAGCACCGGTGGACCGCCGATGTGCGCGAAGACGTCCACTCCATCGCGAAAGGCGTCTGCGTGCTCGCCGCGGGGATGGCCGCGGACGATGGCGCCGTGTCCCTCGACGAACCCGTGTCGACGTATCTTCCCGGCTTCGAGCTCGGAGAGGGCAACGACGAGGTCACTCTGCGGCACCTGCTCTCGATGACGAGCGGCGTCGACCTGCCCTGGTCCGAGACGATGATGACCGACTGGCTCGACCTCGCACGCGAGTTCCTGCGGCGGCCATCGCGCGGACGGACGTTCCAGTACTCCAATGCGAGCACCTACACCGCGATGGCCGCCCTGGCCGCACGCGTGGGCGACGTGGGCGACTATCTGGTCCCCCGTCTGTTCGCTCCGCTCGGCATCGACGACGTGGAGTGGGAGCGCAGCCCCCGCGGTCGCATCGTCGCCGGGGGCGGCCTTCCTCTGCGCACGGAGGAACTTTCCCGTCTCGGCCTGCTGATCCGCGATCGCGGCGTATGGGAGGGGCGCCGGCTGGTCGCTTCCGGGTGGATCGACCAGATGCACAGCAACTGGGGCGCCGCCGGCGAAGGTGCGATCTATGAGAGATACGCTCTCGCGGGATGGGGCGGCCCCGGCCGGGCCTGGCGACTACACGGCGCCCACGGTCAGCTGCTGATCTTCCTCGACGACGCTGTGGTCACGATCACCGCCGACGACCACTTCGGCGCCGACGACATCGCCGCCTTCGCGGTCGAGACGCTCACCCGCGCGTCTTGACCCGTCAGGCGAACAGGGCCTCGCCCACGAAGGATCCCGGCTTCGCCCCCGCCGGCACAGCCCAGATCCCGGAGCCGACGTGGCGGATGTACTCGTTCATCAGGTCGGTCGAGAGCCGCCGCTGCAACGAGATGAACTGCGCAGGGTCGCGCTGATAGGACAGGAAGAAGAGTCCGGCGTCGAGCCGGCCGAGCGCATTGTTCCCGTCGACGTAGTTGTAGCCCCGGCGGAGGATGCGGATGCCGTCGTTCTGATCGGGATGCGCGAGGCTCACGTGGCTGTTCGCATCGATCGCGGTGGAGTCGAAGACCGGGGCGGTGAACTCGTCCCCGCCCGAGAGCGGCGCCCCCTCGCCTTTGTCGCGACCGATGATGTTGTCCTGCTCGGAGAGACGAACACGATCCCAGGTCTCGATGAGCATGGCGATCTTCCTCGCCACGAGATACGAGCCGCCGGCCAGCCACGCCGGCTCGTCGTTCGAGGACACCCAGACGTGGTCGGCGAGCGCTTCGGTGTCGTCGGCCAGGATGTTCGCCGTGCCGTCCTTGAACCCGAAGAGGTTGCGCGGCGTCGCCTGCGCCGCTGTGGTGCGGGAGGTCTTGCCGAACCCGAGCTGCGACCAGCGCAGGCGTGCGCGCCCGAAG
>NZ_JAGYWT010000161.1:0-5234 GCF_019279095.1 Microbacterium sp. BF1
GAACAGGCGGCGGTTGCGGCGCTTGGCCAAGGAGTACGTGCGCCCCGGCGTGCATGTCACCGAGATGCACGAGGCGCTTCTGCGGATCCAGGCGCAGCGCACGCAGTGGCAGCGCTTCGTCGAAGCCGGCGTCGCGCCGGAGATTCCCCTCGGTCTCGCCGATGTGTACGCGGCCTGGCAGCGGGTCGAGGCTGAACTCAGCGAGCTCGACGCCGCACTGGGGCGTCGCGAACCGTTGGCCTCGCTCCCGGTCGCGCGACTCGTCCGCACCCTCGCGGGGCTCGCTGCGAAGTCCGATGTCTTCGAGAACCTCGTCGAGCGCGCTCAGCTGCGCGATCGGCTCGCCCTTCTCGGGCTGGAGCCCCTGCTCGCCGAGCTCTCGGTGCGCCATGTCGCGGAGTCCCAGGTGGGGGAGGAGCTCGAATTCGCCTGGTGGCAGTCCCTCCTCGAGCGTGCCCTGCAGGACAACCGCGCGCTGCTCGGCGCGAACACCGCTGTCGTCGACCGCCTCGAACGGGACTTCCGCCTGGTCGATGAGGCCCATGCCGCCATGGCCGGACCGCTGCTCGCATGGCAGTTGGCCAACCAGTGGCGGATCGCGATCGTCGACGAGCCTCAGCAGTCGCAGCACCTGCGCCGTGCGCTGACGCAGTCAGCGACCACGACCGCGCAGGTCGTCAGTGCCGCGCCCACCCTGGTCGATGTGCTCGCACCGGTCTGGATCTCGTCGCCGTACCTCGTCCCGGAGATTCCGGACTCCGTGGAGTTCGACACCGTGATCCTGGTCGACGCCGCAGCGATCAACCTCGCGGAGGCCGCCCCGGCGATCCGTCGCGCGCGCCAGATCGTCGCGTTCGGCGACCCGGTGACGCAGCGCCCGACTCCCTTCCGCATCGCGGTGGATCATGAGGAGTCGTGGGAGCCCGAGGTGCCGTTCGACGACGTCTCGGCTTTCGAGCGTCTTTCCGAGCTCCTACCGGTGATGACCCTGACCCGCAGCTATCGTGCCGGCGGTGAGGACCTCGCGGAACTGATCAACGACGCGTTCTATGGCGGCGAGATCGTCTCCCTTCCCTGGGCGGGTTCGTACCTCGGTCGTGGCAGCCTCACGGTCGACTACGTGGAGGGCGGGACGGGAACGCCCGATCCGATCTCCGGCGCGGTCGAGAGTCCGGATGCCGAGGTCGCCAGGGTCGTGACCCTCGTTGTCGAGCACGCCGTGCACCGTCCGGCTGAGTCCCTCATGGTCGTGACCGCGAGCGCCCGTCACGCCGAGCGCGTGCGTGCAGCCGTCACCTCGGCGTTCGCCGGACGTTCGGATGTGGCGGACTTCGTCGGGCGCGACACGGTCGAACCCTTCGCGGTGCTGACCCTCGAGGAGTCGGTCGCCGAGAGTCGCGACCGCGTGATCTTCTCGCTGGGGTTCGGGCTCACCAAGCACGGCCGCGTCCTGAGCGACTTCGGCGATCTCTCCACTCCGGACGGAGAGCGACTTCTCACGGTCGGGATGACCAGGGCCCGCCGGTCGATGGTGCTCGTGTCGTCGATCCGCCCCTCGTCCTTCGACGACGGACGCCTGGAGCACGGAGCGGCGACACTGATGTCGATCCTCGGCGGCCTGGCCGCGCGCAGCAGGGATGCTCGCCTGGAGGATCTCGCCGATCCGCTCACGCTCGCCCTCGCACGGGAGCTGCGGCGACTCGGAGCCTCTGTGGATGTCGACTATCGCGGGCTGCTCCCGCTGGTCGCGCAGCACGGCGGTAAGGCGGTCGTCATCGAGTCCGACCCGGAGTCGCGAGGAGAATCGCTGCGGGAGACCCTGCGTCTGCGACCGCATGTGCTGCGTCGCCTCGGCTGGCATTACGTGCGGGTGCACGCCTTCGATCTCTACAGCGACCCCGCGACCGTCGCGACGCGGATCGCTGCGGTGCTCGGCATCTCGGATTCCGCCCCGCGTGCCGAGAACGACACGCAGCCGATCGACATCGTCGACCCCCGGAATGACTGACGAGCCCGACACCCCCGAACCGCGCCAGCGCGTCATGCGGGTATCCGGCTCCCGACGTGCGCGTCTCACGCCGGTGCCGGGAAGCGATCCCGAACCGGAGTCCGGCCCCGCCGAGGTGTCGCCTCCGCCGACACGGCCCAAGGGCGCCAGAGGGCCGAACGACGATCAGCTGATGCGGGACGTGCCGCCGCACTACTGAGCGTGAGTCTCCGTCTGCGCCCGCGGACGAGAAACGCACGGCCCCTCCGAAGAGGAACCGTGCGACTCGTCGTGCGAGTGGAAGCTCTCAGGCCCCGCGCTGTGCCTTGAGCAGATCACGGATCTCGACGAGCAGCTCGGACTCGGTCGATGCGGCCGGCTCCTCCTCGGGCTCCTCGGCCGGCGTGCCCTTGCGAGCCTCGACACGGGCCTTGAAGGTGTTCATCGGCAGCACGAAGACGAAGTAGACGACGGCGGCGACGGCGAGGAAGCTGATGATCGCCGAGATCAGTTCGCCGATCGGGAACGTCACCATCTCTCCGTAGATGTTCGGGACCTGGATGCCGAACTTGCCTGTCGCATCCGCCTTCAGGAAGAGCGCGATGAGCGGATTGATGATGCTGTTGACGACAGCCGTGACGATCGCGGTGAAAGCGGTGCCGATGACGACAGCGACGGCCAGGTCGATGACGTTGCCGCGCAACAGGAAGTCCTTGAAACCTTTGAGCATGGGGTCCCCCAACAGATCGGGGCCTCAGGAAGAGGCCGGAGTCGACGCAGCCGCCGGTTTGGCGCTCGTCGTCGATTCCGTCTTCGATGATGCCGAACCATCCTTCGAAGCCCCGGATTTCGCGCGCGAGTCCGTGCGATAGAAGCCGGAGCCGTTGAAGGTCACACCGATCGAGCCGTACTGCTTGCGCAGCGCGCCACCGCACTCGGGGCACACGGTGAGAGCGTCGTCGGCGAAGCTCTGCACGGCGTCGAAAGTGTGTCCGCACGCGGTGCAGGCATAGGCGTAGGTGGGCATGGGGGTCCTTGCGATCAGCGCCGGCGTGGCGACAGGGTGAGGGTCTGCGACGGGGTGACGACGCCGTTCACCGGCTGGTCGTGCACCTCTCGCGGAAGTTCGTCGAGTACCTCGGAATCATAGATCACGGCATAGACGGGAGGGCACTTCTCCATCGAGCCGATCGTCTTGTCGAAGTAGCCGCGTCCCCACCCCATGCGCATGCCGGTGCGATCGACCGCCGCGGCGGGGACGATCATCAGGTCCACGTCGTTCACCGCGATCGGGCCCAGCACCTCGCCGGTGGGCTCGGGCAGGCCGAAGAGTCCCTCGGTGACCTCGTCGTCATCGGTGGCGACAGCCCAGTCCAGCAGCCCGTCGGCGCGGGTGACGGGCAGGAGCACGCGGATGCCGCGGCGCACGGCCCTGGTCACGAACTCGCGGGTGCCCGGCTCGGTGGTGGTGGAGAGGAAGCACGAGATGGATCGGGCGCCGAGCTCGTCGACCAGGGCGTCGAGGCGTTCGCCGATGGCCGTGGCCGCGGCTTCGCGCTGCGTGTCGGAGAGGAGCTGGCGTCGTTCGCGGAGTTCGGCGCGGAGTGCGCGCTTCGCATGTTCGACGTCGTTCGACATGGCTCCGAGTCTACGTCGGCGCTCACCACTAGGCTGGCAAGATGGCTGACCACAAGATCAAGGCCGTCATTCCCGCAGCAGGCCTGGGTACGAGATTCCTCCCTGCGACGAAGGCGATGCCGAAAGAGATGCTCCCCGTCGTCGACAAGCCGGCGATCCAATACGTCGTCGAAGAGGCGGCGGACGCTGGTATCGACGACATCCTCGTCATCATCGGCCGCAACAAGAACGCCATCTCCAACCACTTCGACTCCGTGCCGGAGCTCGAGGTCAGGCTGATGGAGAAGGGTGACACCGGCCGTCTCGAGCGTGTGATGAAGTCGAGTGATCTCGCCGACATCCACTTCGTGCGCCAGGGAGAGCCGAAGGGACTCGGACATGCGGTCCTGCGTGCACGAGCCCACGTCGGCGACAGCTCTTTCGCCGTGCTCCTCGGAGACGACCTCATCGACGAGCGCGACTCGCTCCTCACCGACATGATCGCCGAGCACGAGCGCTCCGGCGCCGCTGTGATAGCGCTCATGGAGGTCGACCCCGCCAACATCCACATGTACGGTGCAGCCGCGGTCGAGCCGCTCGAAGGATCCGACGCCGTCCGCGTCACCGGACTCGTCGAGAAGCCCGCCCAGGAAGACGCACCGTCGAACCTGGCCGTCATCGGCCGCTACGTGCTTCCGGCCTCGGTGTTCGACATCCTCGAGCACACCGAGCCGGGCAAGGGCGGCGAGATCCAGCTCACCGACGCGCTGCAGGTGCTCGCGACCGATCCCGACGGCCCCGGCGTCGTCGGCGTCATCTTCGGCGGACGCCGCTACGACACGGGCGACCGCGTC
Organism: Microbacterium sp. BF1; assembly: GCF_019279095.1. Lineage (NCBI taxonomy): Bacteria > Bacillati > Actinomycetota > Actinomycetes > Micrococcales > Microbacteriaceae > Microbacterium > Microbacterium sp. BF1. The sequence goes on from NZ_JAGYWT010000161.1 coordinate 4,459, forward strand.
GACTACATCAAGGCGATCGTGCAGCTCGCGGCAGACCGGGACGACCTCGGTCCCGAGCTGCGCCCCTGGCTCAAGGAGTTCGCGGAACGCCTCTAGGCGACTCTGCGGGCGTCGGTGCGGCATGGATCTGGCGGCGGGAATGCGACACGGACCCATAGGACTGCGGCTCGTCCGTGCCAAGGATGCGAGACCGCTGCAGCATGAGCTGCTCGCCAACAGGTCGTGGCTCCAGCCGTGGGAGGCGACGGTCCCGTACGGCTCGGTGTCGTTCGACATGAGGCTCAGCATCCGACGGCTGCTCCAGCAGTATCGCGACGGCTCGGGCTACCCGTTCGTCATGGAGTACGACGGCGAGGTCGCAGGGCAGCTCAACGTGTGGGGAGTCTCGCGCGGGTCCCTGTGCTCGGCCACGATCGGGTACTGGGTGAGCGAGCGGTTCGCCGGTCGGGGGATCACCCCGACGGCGGTCGCGATGGCCACCGACGCGTGCTTCACCGAGTACGGGCTCCACCGGATGGAGATCTGCATCCGCCCGGAGAACGACGCGAGTCTGCGCATCGTGCAGAAGCTGGGGTTCCGCTACGAGGGACTGCGTCGTCGCTACATCCACATCGACGGCGACTGGCGCGACCACTACGCGTTCGCTCTATCTCCCGCGGGGGCTTGTGCGAGAGGAACTCGTCGCCGCTTCGGACCGGATCGCTCAGGCCTTTTCCGCCACCCGAGCTTCCGTACATGGGCAACAGATCGGTTTGCTGGAGCTGCACCTTGAGTTC
>NZ_JAGYWT010000162.1:0-5204 GCF_019279095.1 Microbacterium sp. BF1
GCGAAGATCGCGGCCACCGCGAGCAGGGTCAGTACGAGCTGCAGCGTCTCGCCCGGCGGGAAGGCGGTGATCACCACCTGCAGGGCAGGGATCAGGGTGACGACCCAGAGGGCGAAGGCGTTGACGATCCCAGGGGACGCCGGCCGAATCGCCGTGGTTGTGCGACTCGGGCCCGCAGGCGTGCGCGTCAGTCTCCTGCGACATCCAGTGCCTCAGCCAGCGTGAACGCGCCGGCGTAGAGTGCCTTGCCGACGATCGCTCCCTCGACGCCCAGCGGCACGAGCTCACGGAGCGCGGCGATGTCGTCGAGGCTCGAGATCCCACCGGATGCGACGACCGGCTTCGGGGTGCGCGAGGTGACCTCACGCAGCAGTTCGAGGTTCGGGCCGCGGAGCGTGCCGTCCTTCGTGACGTCGGTGACGACGTACCGGCTGCAGCCGGCGTCCTCGAGGCGCTCGAGCACCTCCCAGAGGTCACCGCCCTCCTTGGTCCATCCGCGGGCGGCGAGAGTCGTGCCCCGCACATCGAGGCCGACCGCGATGGCCTCGCCGTAACGACCGATCACGTCAGCAGCCCACTCCGGGTTCTCCAGCGCCGCGGTGCCCAGATTGATCCGGGTGGCGCCGCTCTCCAGAGCCGCCTCCAGCGTCGCGTCGTCGCGGATACCGCCCGAGAGCTCGATGTTCACGCCCTTGCACTGCTTGATGACCTTGCGCAGGATCGGCGCATTGCTGCCGCGGCCGAATGCGGCGTCGAGGTCGACGAGGTGGATCCACTTCGTACCCTGCGCGGCCCACTCCCCCGCTGCATCCAACGGGTCGCCGTAGCTGGTCTCGGTGCCGGCCTCGCCCTGGGTCAGGCGGACGGCCTTGCCCCCGGCGACATCGACCGCGGGAAGGAGCGTGAGCGAGGGGGACTGCGCGAAGTCGTTCATGGGGTCCTTGGATCGGGAAGCTCTTCGGCCCGGTGCGGGCACGAGAACCGAGGGTAGTCCGCCGGACGGCGGGGAACAAAACGGATGACGCCTGCCGGCGTCGTCAGAGACTCTGGACCCAGTTGCGCAGCAGCTGGATGCCGGCCTCGCCGGACTTCTCCGGGTGGAACTGCGTCGCTGAGAGCGGACCGTTCTCGACCGCGGCGAGGAAAGGATCCCCGTAAGTCGTCCAGGTGAGGACGGGCTCGGGGAACGGCGGGATGACGTCGAGCTCCCAGGACTGCGCGGCATAGGAGTGCACGAAGTAGAAGCGCTCCTGCTCGATGCCTCGGAAGAGCACGCTGTCGGCACCGGGCTCGACCGTGTTCCAGCCCATGTGTGGAAGCACCGGTGCGTTGAGCTGGGTGACGGCCCCCGGCCATTCGCCGAGGCCCTCGGTGTCGTGGCCACGCTCGACGCCGTGCTCGAACAGCACCTGCATCCCGACGCAGATCCCGAGCACAGGGCGACCGCCGGCCAGACGGCGGTCGATGATCTCGTCTCCACCATGGGCGCGCAGGGCGTCACGCACGGCCTGGAACGCTCCGACGCCGGGCACGACGAGACCGTCGGCCTCGAGAGCGGTGGCGCGGTCGCGTGTCAGCACGGCATCCGCACCCGCTGCCACGAGCGCCTTGACGGCCGAATGGACGTTGCCCGACTCGTAGTCGAACACCGCGATGCGAGGTGCTGCGCTCACAGCGCACCCTTCGTGGAGGGGACGCCATCCACGAGAGGGTCCAGCGCCTTGGCCTGACGGAACGCACGGGCGAACGCCTTGAACTCCGCCTCGGCGATGTGATGAGGGTCGCGTCCGCCGAGTACGCGCACGTGCACCGTCAGAGCCGCGTTGAACGTGATGGCCTCGAACGAGTGACGCACGAGCGAACCCGTGAAGTGCCCGCCGATGAGGTGGTGCTCGAACCCCGCGGGCTCACCCGTGTGCACGAGGTAGGGACGACCGGAGATGTCGACGACGGCCTGAGCGAGCGCCTCGTCGAGCGGAACGAGCGCGTCGCCGTAGCGGGAGATGCCGGACTTGTCGCCGAGGGCCTCGAGAATCGCCTGGCCGAGCACGATCGAGACGTCTTCGACAGTGTGGTGCGCGTCGATGTGCGTGTCGCCGGACGCGCGCACGGTCAGGTCGGTGAGCGAGTGCTTGGCGAACGCGGTGAGCATGTGGTCGAAGAACGGCACCGACGTGTCGATGCGACTCGCACCGGTGCCGTCGAGATTCAGCTCGAGCTCGACGGTGGACTCCGACGTGCTGCGCACGCGGCTCGCTGTGCGCGGGGTCAGTGCGGGGGTGCTCATGAAGCCGATCCTATCGAGGCAAGGGCGTCCAGGAACGCGGTGGTCTCGGCCTCGGTTCCGGCACTCACCCTCAGGTGGCCGGGGATGCCGACGTCGCGCACGAGCACGCCGCGGTCGTAGAGCTGCTGCCACGTCGCCTTCGGGTCGGCAACTCCGCCGAACAGCACGAAGTTCGACCACGTCTCGTGCGGCTGATAACCGAGCGCCTCGAGGGTGGCCGTGATCCTGTCGCGCTGTTCGACGATCTCCTCCACCATCCCGAGCATCACGTCGGCGTTGCGCAGTGCCGCGATGGCCGCTGCCTGGGTGAGGGCGCTCAGGTGATAGGGCAGACGCACCAGCCGCAGCGCGTCGATGAAGGCCGGATCCGCCGCGAGATAGCCGACGCGAGCGCCCGCGAACGCGAACGCCTTGCTCATCGTGCGCGAGACGGCCAGTCGCGGACGCCCTTCGAGCAGCGTCAATGCGGACACCGCGTCGCGGGGAGCGAACTCCTGGTAGGCCTCGTCGACGATAACGATGCCCCGAGCCGCGTCGTAGACGGCTTCGACGACGTCGAGCCCCAGCGGCGTGCCGGTGGGGTTGTTGGGCGAGCAGAGAATCACCACGTCCGGGTCGGCGGCCCGCACCTGCTCGGAGGCCTCCTCCGGCGTGATCGTGTAGTCGGGCTGCCTGGTGCCGGCGATCCACCGCGCCCCGGTCCCCTGGGCGATCAACGGGTACATCGAGTACGTGGGTGCGAAGCCGAACGCCGTGCGCCCCGGCCCGCCGAACGCCTGGAGGATGTGCTGGAGCACTTCGTTGGACCCGTTGCCCGCCCAGATCTGCTCGGGGGTGAGCCCGTGCCCCAGATACTCGGCGAACGACTCACGAAGGGTGCTGAACTCCCGGTCGGGGTAGCGGTTGACGTCGCGGATCGCCACGGCGATGTCGTCGAGGATGTCGCTGGCCACTTCATCCGGGATCGGATGTGTGTTCTCGTTCACGTTGAGCGCGATCGGAAGGGGCGCCTGCGGAGCGCCGTACGGCGTCAGTCCGCGAAGATCATCACGTAGCGGGAGATCGTTGAGGGAGAGGGTCACCCTTCCCATGTTAAGCGGCGCCCCGAGTCGATGACGCAAAGTTGCTGCAGCGACGCTGCGGCAGGATCAGTTCACGTACTGGGCCGGGATGGCCAGTGTCTGACCGATCTGGAGCTCGCCACCACGCAGCAGGTTCATCCGGCTGATCTCACCGATCACGTCGCGCGGGTCGGCGTCGGGGGCGACGCCGGTGGCGATCGACCAGAGCGTGTCGCCGGGCATGACCGTGACGGTCTCGACGCTGACGGCCGCGGTGTCTGCACCCGAGGCGATCGCACTGCCACCGCTGAGTGCGGCGAACGCGATGCCGACCGCGAGCGGCACGGAGGCGAAGGCCAGCAGCACGGCGCGGCCACGCGTCGTCAGTCGGAGTCGCGTCGAAGGACGGGTCGACGCCGGAATGACTGCTGCGGTGCTGAAGCTGATGCTGCTCATGTGGTGCTCCTTAGCCTGTCCCGGAGCCGTGAGGCGACCGGGGAAGTTGGCGTAGCGTTCGCATTCCCGCCTCGGCCGGGAGCCGTGAATGCGAAGCTACGTACCGAAGATATCTTCGAGTTCGAACATCTGTCAAGTATTCTTCGAAACCCCGCCGACGATTAGGCCGACACGCTCGAACAGATCTTCCAGATCGGCCCGATTCTCGGATACGGTTTCGATAAGGACACCCCACCACGGGCCTCCGACATTCGAAGAGGGACGTCGGATCACGCACTGAAGGAGCACCATGAGCGAGAACTCTGCCCCCGAGTCGGAGGCACCGCGCACGCGCCGCCGGAAGAGCCTCAGCCCGAAGCAGATGGCGATCCTCGAGGTCATCCAGAACTCGATCGCGCACCATGGCTACCCGCCGAGCATGCGCGAGATCGGCGACGCCGTCGGCCTCAAGTCCCTCTCCAGCGTCACCCACCAGCTCGGACAGCTCGAGCTCAGCGGCTATCTGCGCCGCGACCCCGGGAAGACGAGAGCCATGGAAGTGCTCATCGATCTGCCTGGCACCAGCACCGAGAGCCCCGCCGACGTGGCGACCCCGGTCGGAGACGCCGCGCTCGTCCCCCTCGTCGGGCGCATCGCAGCCGGCGTGCCGATCACCGCCGACCAGCAGGTCGAGGAGATCTTCCCCCTCCCCCGCCAGCTGGTGGGCAAGGGTGACCTCTTCATGCTCAAGGTCTCCGGCGAGTCGATGATCGATGCCGCCATCTGCGACGGCGACTGGGTCGTCGTCCGCTCCCAGAACAGCGCCGAGAACGGCGAGATCGTGGCGGCGATGCTCGACGGCGAGGCCACCGTGAAGGTGCTGCGTCGCCGCGACGGCCACACCTGGCTGCTCCCCCGCAACTCCGCGTTCGAGCCCATCCTCGGCGATGAGTCCGTGATCCTCGGCAAGATCGTCGCGGTACTGCGCGCGGTCTGAGACGAGACGGCACGACGAAGCCCCTCCCGGGTACCGGGAGGGGCTTCGTGGCGTCGGGCAACGGATCAAGACCGCGATGCTCCCGTCCTGACGCACGGGCGTCCACCTTCGACGCCTAGGCTCGAAGCATGTCGTCGTCCCCCTACGGTTCCTGGCCCTCGCCCTTCTCCGCGGCCTCCGTCGCGGCCTCCTCTCCGCGCATCGACGGAGCCCGCTTCGTCGGTGCGGAGATCTGGTGGGGTGAGTCGGTACCCGCCGAGAAGGGACGCGTGACGGTGCGGAGTTCTTCCGGCTCCGAGATCCTCCCCGCCCCCTGGAGCGCGCGCTCTCGCGTGCACGAGTACGGCGCACCCGCTGGTCTCCTGCGTCGACGAAGAACAGCGTGCCGTGCTCATCGGCCGTCCAGGCGCCTCCGCCGTACTCG
>NZ_JAGYWT010000163.1:0-5193 GCF_019279095.1 Microbacterium sp. BF1
CGTACGCGTGGTCGCCGGGCGCTTCGCGGCCGGCCTCTTCGCCGTCGGCTTCTTCACAGCGGAAGTGGTGGTGGAACCGCTCGTGAAGGCGATGTCCGGCCAGACGAGCTCTCATCGGCGGCCGCTGCCGCGGTGGGGGTCTGCTTCTTGGCCGACGCGCGCTTCGCCGACGTCTTCTCTTGCGCGATCTCGGTTTGGTCCACCTGGGCGGTGCGGTCGTCAGGGGAGGCAGTCACCGTCCTACGGTATCAACGGGCGGCTGTACGCCAAGGCCGCCGCGCAATAAACTGCCCTCGGATCGCGCAGATCCGCCGAGATCTCGAGGCGATCGGAACCCTGTGCATCCGGTGTGTAGTCGATCACGAAATGACAACGGGGGCCTCCTCACCCCGAGGTTCCCAGGCGGAATCGATACCATGACAACGGCACGACGAAGTGTCTGGTCGGTTAATCGACCGTGAACACAACTTCCTTTAGGAGCACTCGTGACTCTTCAGACCGTCATCCTCGCCGCCGGAATGGGCTCGCGCCTCGGCCGCGCGCTGCCGAAGCCGCTCACCGAACTGAGCGACGGCCGCACGATCATGGGCCAGCAGCACGACAACATCCGCGCCGCTTTCGGTTCCGACGCCCGCATCACCACCGTGGTCGGCTACCGCGCAGAGACCATCATCGATGAGTTCCCCCAGGTGAACTACGTCCACAACGAACGCTACGACGAGACCAACACCTCGAAGAGCCTGCTGAGGGCCCTCGGTGCGACCGGTCGCAGCGGAGTGCTGTGGATGAACGGAGACGTCGTCTTCGACCCGATGATCCTCGGCCGCGCGCTCGAGTACATCGAGCGCGACCAGTCCTTCGTGACGGTGAACACCTCCAAGGTCAGCGATGAAGAGGTGAAGTACACGGTCACGGCCGAGGGCTTCATCAACGAGCTGTCCAAGACCGTCAAGGGCGGTCTCGGCGAGGCCGTCGGCATCAACTACATCTCGTCCGCACACAAGAAGGCGTTCATGCGTCAGCTGCAGCGCGTCGAGGACCAGGACTACTTCGAGCGCGGTCTCGAGCTCGCGATCGCCGAAGACGGCCTGCTGCTCGAGCCGATGGATGTCTCCGACCTGTACGCGGTCGAGATCGATTTCGCCGAAGACCTGGAGCGGGCGAACCTCTTCGTCTGATCGCCGGTCACGAAAGCCCGGTCCCTCCGAGGGACCGGGCTTTCGGCGTTTTCGCGGACTGGCTCCATAGGATCGCAGCATGGCTCCCAAGGTGCACAAGATCCATTCGCTCCCGGACGACGCCCCGTGGGACAAGGGGGTGCCTCCCACCGGATCGGCGGAGCATCCGATGATGGTGCGCGGCCTCGACCGCGTGCTGTCGATCCAGCGCCCGCTCGTGCTGGCGCACATCCGGAGCATCCGCCTGCGCAATCCGCAGGCCTCGCCGGCCGAGATCATCCGCATCCTCGAGCGTCGCTACCTGGCGGCCGTGACCACCGGTGGAGCCGCGGTCGGCGCGACCGCTGTCGTCCCGGGCATCGGCACGGGTGTCACGCTCGCACTCTCCGGCGTGGAGACGGTCGGCTTCGTGGAGTCCACAGCTCTGTTCGCGCAGTCGGTCGCCGAGGTGCATGGGATCGCGGTCGCGAACCCGGATCGCGCCAGAGCGCTGGTGATGACGCTGATGCTCGGCAAGGAGGGCGTCGACCTGGTCGGACAGCTCGCCGGGCAGGTGGCAGGGCGCGGCGGGAGCAGATCGTCGTACTGGGGCGAGCTCGTCACGAAGTCACTCCCCCGCGCCGCCGTCGGACCTCTCGTCGACCAGCTCAAGAGCATGTTCGTGAAGCAGTTCGCTGCCAAGGGCGGCGCGTCGGTCATCGGCAAGGCCCTCCCGTTCGGGATCGGTGCCGCGATCGGAGGCGCGGGGAACAACATCCTCGGCCGCCGCGTGCTGACGACGTCCCACAAGGCCTTCGGTGCCGCCCCGATCGACCTTCCCCTCGAACTGGAACCCGTACCCGGCGCCGAGAAGCTGGAGTTGCGGATGCTGCGTGGTGCCCGCTACGCCGGCAACGCGGTCGCGGGAGCGGCCGGTACGACCGTCCGCGGGGTGGAGTGGGCGGGACGCAAGGCCCGCTCGATCGGCCGCCGCCCCAAGACCGACCCGGAACTCGAGTCCGGTGAGCCCGAGGGTTGAGCGCACCTCGCCAAAGGATCGGCCGACCCGTTGTGGCGAGCATCCAACAGCCGGAGGCGAGCCGACGATAGGGTGGAATCCGTGACGGACAAGCCCGACCTCTTTACCACCGCCGGCAAGATCGCGGATCTGCGCGCTCGCTATACAGAAGCCGTCGTCGACGCGGAAGCGAAGGCGAAGGAGAAGCAGCACGCGAAGGGCAAGATGACCGCCCGCGAGCGCATCGAGCTGCTCGTCGACCCCGGGAGCTTCGTCGAGTTCGACGAGTATGTGCGCCACCGCACCACGGCCTTCGGCATGGATCGTTCGCGACCGTACGGCGACTCGGTCGTCACCGGCGTGGGCACGATCAACGGCCGCACGGTCGCGGTGTACTCGCAGGACTTCTCGACCTTCGGCGGTTCGCTCGGCGAGGTCGCCGGCGAGAAGATCATCAAGATCATGGAGTTCGCCCTCGCCGGAGGGATGCCCTGCATCGGAATCCTCGACTCCGGTGGCGCGCGCATCCAGGAGGGCGTCGTCGCCCTCGGCAAGTACGGCGAGATCTTCCGCCTGAACACCCGTGCATCCGGCGTCATCCCGCAGATCTCCATCATCATGGGCCCGGCTGCGGGCGGAGCGGTGTACTCCCCCGCCCTCACCGACTTCGTGATCATGGTCGACAAGACCAGCCAGATGTTCGTCACCGGCCCCGACGTGATCAAGACCGTCACGGGCGAGGACGTGGGCATGGAAGAGCTCGGCGGTGCGTACACGCACAACACCCGCTCGGGCGTCGCGCACTACCTCGCCGAGGATGAGGACGACGCGATCGACTACGCGCGCACGCTGCTGAGCTTCCTCCCGGACAACAACATGGCGGAGCTGCCGTCGTACGAGAGCGCCTTCGAGTTCGAGACCACCGACGCCGATCGCACGCTCAACACGATCGTCCCCGATTCGACGAATCAGCCGTACGACATCCACACCGTCATCGAGCATGTCGTCGATGAGGGCGACTTCCTCGAGGTCCAGCCGCTGTTCGCGCCCAACATCGTGATCGGATTCGGACGCATCGAGGGCCGGTCGGTGGGCATCGTCGCCAATCAGCCCTCGCAGATGGCCGGCACCCTGAACATCGAGGCCGGAGAGAAGGCGAGCCGGTTCGTGCGCTTCTGCGACGCCTTCTCGATCCCGATCGTCACGCTCGTGGATGTGCCCGGCTATCTGCCCGGCACCGACCAGGAATGGACCGGAGTCATCCGCCGTGGCGCGAAGCTGCTCTACGCCTACGCAGAGGCCACCGTGCCCCTCGTCACCGTGATCCTGCGCAAGGCCTACGGCGGCGCATACATCGTGATGGGCTCGAAGCAGCTGGGCGCGGATGTGAACCTCGCGTGGCCGACAGCGGAGATCGCGGTCATGGGCGGCCAGGGCGCCGTCAACATCCTGTACCGCGGCGAGATCAAGAAGGCCGAGGAGGCCGGTGAGGACGTCGCCGCCGTGCGCACCCGGCTCGCGAACGAGTACACCTACAACGTGGCGTCGCCCTTCCTGGCGGCAGAGCGCGGAGAACTCGACGGCATCATCGAGCCGGCGAACACCCGCGTCTCGATCGCCAAGGCGCTGCGCGCTCTGCGCGGCAAGCGTGCGGAGCTGCCTCCGAAGAAGCACGGGAACATCCCGCTGTGACCGCGCAGAACGCTCAGGACGGCACACCGGCCCCGGAGACCCCGGAGGCGCCGATGCTCGACATCACCCGCGGGGCGGCCACCGAGGAAGAGCTCGCCGCGCTCATCGCGGTGATCAGCGAGGCCTACGCGACGGAGGCGGCTGCCGCCGTCGCCGACGAGCCGTCCGTATCGGCATGGACGCGGACGCAGCGACCGCTGCGACGCCCGCTTCGTCGCGACATCCCCTGGGGGCGCTTCTCCGGCTGACCGCCGCGCGCAGCTGCGGGACGCAGGCGTCTCGAAGGAATCCGACTACGTCTGCGTGATCCGTGAACCCTCCGCCTCACGAATCACGCAGACGATCGTCGCAGGACCCCCAGCGCCCTGCTCGGCGACGTTCCCCGTCGCCGCCTCGCCCTGCCCTGTGCAGGATGGGGCGTGTTCACCCCGACTCGGACCGGGACCGCTTCCCCCCTGCATGCCACGGTGCCGAGCATGCGGAGAGAGGGCGCAGTTCCGTGATCCGACGATGAGGGAACCCTAAATATTACATCGATTAGACATATACCCGCAAGCCCTGATCCGTCGACGGCAGAGACCGGGACGGCGTCTCGGATCAGCTGTCGAGCAGCAGATCCGAGGCACGGGGACTGAGGACCGAGTCGAGGACCACGCACCCGGCACCCACCGCACCGACGTCGTCCCCCACCACCGTGCCATCGACAGGAAGCGTGCGCACCGCGCGCGTCGCACTGGCACGATCGAGCCTGGCGGGGATCTCCCGCAGGTAAACGTCGGCGAGCCGAGCCCAGAAAGGCCCGCCGAACACGACCCGATCCACGTCGAGCATGTTGGTCAGCGCCGCCGTCAGCACGGTGATGTGCGCAGCCGCCTGTCTCAGCACCCCGACAGCCGCTTCATCGCCCTCGGCCGCTCGCTCGCACAGCCGACTGAATCTCTCATGGACGGCGGCGACGTCGCTCGCCTGGCGGTCGTCGCCGAAGACACCCGAACGCTCCGCCTGTTCGACGATCGCCTGCGGGGTGCAGACGACCTCGACGCACCCGCGGGACCCGCACGAGCAGGAGGGCCCGTCCGGGTCGACGATGATGTGCCCGATCTCGCCGATGTTGTGCGTGCTGCCAGGCACCGCCTCCCCGTCTCTGGCCAGGGCCGCGCCGATCCCGGTGCCGAGGTAGACGAAGACGAACGAGTCGTCGGCCGACTCGCGTCGAGTCCACAGCTCCCCCACCGCGGCAGACGTCGTGTCCTTCTCCAGCACCACGGGCAGCCCGGTGGCGTCCGCCAACACCTCGCGCAGCGGAACACGGTGCCAGCCGACGAG
>NZ_JAGYWT010000164.1:0-5190 GCF_019279095.1 Microbacterium sp. BF1
GTCGTGAAAAATGCCGCGGGCCTTCAAACCCGCCGCTTAACTCGTGAGGGGGTCTCGCGCATGGGCCGTGGCCGTCAGAAGGCGAAACACACCAAGATCCGGGACGCTGTGCAGTAGGGTCCGTTTCCCGCTGTCGAGGTCGACGCGCAGCACCTCGTAGTCGAGGTAGGCGTCGGGAGGGCGCGGCTGGTAGCGCACCACGATGGCGTCGCCGTCGTGCACGGCCACATCGCCGAACTCGAAGTCCCCGTAGTCGAAGTCGCCCTGGTCGCCCACGACATCGCCCGGCAGGTCCCTCATCGTCATGGTGGTGGTGTCGAGCACCGAGATCATCGGCATCACGTGGGCGCGGTCGCCCTGCAGCACGACGAGCTCGGTGGCCGAGAGCGGAGCCATCGCCCCAATGCGCGAGGCCGGGTCGCCGGGATCGGTGTCGAACCTCGCGAGCGTTTCGCCATCGGCGCCGACGTGCAGCCACGATCCGGAAGATGCTGTCCAGACCCCGCCTGCGCCGTCGGCCGACAGCACGTGCCTCCCGTACGACAGGTCGGTCGGGGGGCCGGCGGGGGTGGCCTCCGGTCCGGAACCGACGAAGGAGCTCTGGAACGAGATCGGCTCGAGGGCCCAGTCGTCCGGGCCCGCGGCGCGCTGCCCGGTGCATCCGGAGGTGAGCATGATCGCCGCGACGGCGGCGGCACCGCACCACAGGCGCGCCCGTCTCCGTCTCCGATCCCGCATGCTGACACTCTGCAAGCTCGGGCTGGGAACCGACCGGGAGCGCGTCGGACGAATGGTCGGATTCCGCGGACGACCGGTCGGGCGACGGCCTCCGGGTGCTGCGAACGTGGAACCATGACCACGACAGCGCCCGTTCCCACCATGCCGCCCTCCGCGGCCTCCCGCATCCGCTACGGCGGACTCATCGTGCTGATGCTGATGGGCTTCCTGCTGGTCACGGCCGAGTTCCTCCCCAACGGCGTGCTCACCGAGATGGCCGACGGGCTGGGGGTCACTCCGGGTCAGGCCGGACAGACCGTGACCGTGACGGCGCTGGTCGGACTCATCGTCGCGCCGACCGTCGGACTCATGTTCCCGCGGCTGGATCGGCGGTCGCTGCTGGTGTGGATGGCGCTCGCCGCCGCCGTGTCGAACCTGATCGTGGCGATCGCGCCGAACCTGATCATCGTGCTGCTGGTGCGGTTCCTGCTGGGTGCCGCCATCAGCGCCTTCTGGGCGATGTCGATCACGGTCGCTGCGCGCCTGGCGGGACCGGAGAATCTCGGACGCGGTGTCATGTTCACCTCGGCGGGAGTGTCGCTGGCGACCGTGGCCGGCGTGCCGCTAGGCGTCATGCTGAGCGAACTCGTGGACTGGCGGATGGTCTTCGCCATCGCGGGCGTGCTGATGGTCGTGCTCGCGGTGGTGCTGCGGTTCGCGCTGCCGTCGGTGCCGGCCGAGCGGGCGTCGAGCCTGCGCCTGCTCGTCGACACGCTGCGCCGCCCCGGCATCGGTCTCGGCATGGTCGGCCACGTGCTCGTCGTGCTCGGGCACTTCCTCGCCTACACGTACGTGCGGCTCGCGCTGGAGCGGATCCCCGAGGTCGACGCCTCGACCATCGTCGTGCTGCTCGCGCTGTTCGGCGTCGGCGGCCTCCTCGGCAACATCACGATCGGGCTCGTGATCGACCGTACGTTCGCCTTCTTCGCGGTGTTCGCGCCGCTCGTGATCGCCGTGTCCGTGATGTCGATGATCCTGTTCTCCGGGTCGATCGTGGGTGTCGGCATCGTCGTGCTGGTGTGGGGCTTCTTCTTCTCGTCCTGGCTGATCGTGGCGAACACGTGGGTCGGACACCGGATGCCGGATCGGCTCGAAGCCGGCGGCAGTCTCGTCGTCGTGGGGTTCCAGGGGGCGATCACCCTCGCGGCCGGCATCGGCGGACTGCTCGTGGACACCCTGAACGTCGAGCTGGTCTACGTGATCGGGTCGATCGCGCTGCTCGCCGGCGCGGTGCTGTTCGGCGCGTCCAACCGCGTCAGCAGCAGGGCCTGAAAGGCAGAGATCCTCGGGCCGAGATCCTCAGGCCGAGATCGGCGTGCGGTTCGCCAGACGCCACGACGAGGGGGTCTGCCCGGTGCGGCGGCGGAAGGCCCGGCTGAACCCCTCGTCGGAGGTGTAGCCCAGCTCGCGGGAGACGTCCGAGACGCTTCGCCCAGCCTCGAGCATCCGCTTGGCCGCGTCGACGCGCACCTCAGTGACGTAGTCGGCGGGGGAGCGGCCGACGGTGCTGCGGAACCGTTCGGCGAAGGTCGAGCGCGACATGGCGCCGATGCCGGCGAGGCGCTCCACCGTCCAGTCCCGGCCCGGTTCCTCGCGGATGGCGTCGACGACGCGGTCGAGGAACGGGTCGTTCGACAGCGAGGGCCAGCCCGTCGGGGCACAGCCGTTCGCAGCCCAGGCGCGGATGACCGACAGCAGCACGGTCGTCGCCATCATGCGGCAGATGATGGGGTCGCCCTGGCGGGCGGGCATCACCGTGTCGTCGCCGAGCACGCCCATGTTCAGTGCCAGGGCGGCGGCGGCCGGCTCCACGGCGTCGAACCCGGTGACGGTGAGGAACGGCGGCAGCAGGGCGGGCAGCGGCGAGGCCGCATCGGCGAGCTCGATGTCGGCGATCATCAGGCTCGTGTCGTCCCGCGCTTCGAGCACGAACGGCGAACGGCCGAGGGTCAGGAACGCGTCGCCCGCCACGAGCAGGTCATGGCGGGCCTTCGTGTCGACCCTGAGTCGCTGCGAGTCGGGATCGACGTCGAGGCGGCAGCCGTCTCCGAGCGGAGGATGCCCCTGCACAGCGCCCTCGGCGATGTAGACCAGGGTGATGGAGTCGGCGGGGATCGGCAGCAGCGTTCCCGCAGCTACCGAGGTGCGACGGCCGATGCCGACGCGCAGGTCGACCGCACCGAGCACGTTCGAGAGCGCGTCCGCATCCACTGTCACCATGCCTTCGGCAACGTCGTCGCGCGGCGTGCTATTCCGCCGTCGGCCCCGTCGATGTGCGAAACGGGTCGCGTCGTGCTGGCGGACTCAACCATTCGGTTGATTCGAAGGGGGTGACCGCCGGATACGGTGGAGGGACACCACCCGAGGAGTACCGTGTTCCGCACCCCCGACCGACTGTTCCGAGTTCTCGCGATCGCGGAGGCGATCACCTGGACGATCCTGATCGCCGCGATCATCGCCCGCGCCGTCGGCGCCCCCGGAGTCGTGGTGACCGTGGGCGGAGGCATCCACGGGTTCATCTTCCTGAGCTACGCGGCGACGGCGATCCTGGTCGCGCTGAACCAGCGCTGGCATGTCGGTGTGGGTGTTCTCGCCGTCGCCAGCGCCGTCATTCCGTACGCGACGATCCCGACCGAGATCTGGCTGCACCGCACCGGGCGGCTCACCGGGGCCTGGCGTCTCGAGGCGACCGACGACCCGCGCGATCGCCGCTGGTACGACCGGCTGATGCGGTGGTTCCTGCAGCGGCCGTGGGTTCTCGCGCTGCTTCTGGTCGTCGGCATCGTCGCGCTGTACGTCATCCTGCTGCTGGTGGGTCCTCCCGGCGGCAAGTGACGCCCGGCGGGGTCTGATCCCTGCGCCGGGTTCAGGGCGTGACGACGACCGCGTTCTCCTCGTTGATCGCAGCCAGCGTCGCCTCCGCATCCGCGGCGGTGCAGTCCACGACCACCGACAGGCCCACTCCGGTCTGCGTGAAGGCACGCGCGGCCATGAGCCAGGTGCGGCTGCCGTCCACGCCGACGACCTGGCGCGTCTCGACGCCTCCGCTGCCGCCCGCCATGTAGCTGAACTCGCCGGTAGTGGCGAGCGGGGTGACCTCGCTGGTCGGAGTCTGCAGCAGCACACCGAGGATCGCGTCGGACGAGGCGCTGTCGTCTCCGGCGACCACGGGAACGTCTGTCGTGTACCCCTGCCAGAACCGCGCAGTACAGGTGCCGTCGACCGTGCCGTACGTCCAGCCGCCGTTGCCGTCGTCGGGCGAGACGATCTTCCAGCCCTCGTCGACCACGAGCCCGTCGCCCCATTCGATGTAAGTGTCGCTCGCGAGATCGAGGCCTTCGGTGAAGGTCAGGGTCGAGCCGGACGACTCGTCGCTCGGCGCATCGGTCTCCGGACTCGACGAGGGGACGTCGGTGGGCGACCCCACCGGGATCTGCGCGTACAGGCATCCGCTCAGTGACAGCACGGCCACAGCGGCGATCGCGGTGCTGGCCAGGCGCAGGGGGATCGAGAAGGAGGTGCGCGTCATGCCGGTCAGCCTAGTCCCGGACCGTCATCGTCTCCGGTCCACGGTTCCACTCGGGCCGACTGATCAGTGGGCGCTGACGACCCCGATCGAGTCGTGCACGATGACCGTCGCGACCCGAGCGCCGGCACCCGCCGCGACGATGAGCTGCTGCGGACCGGGTGTCGCGGCGTCGCCGGCGGCGTAGAGCCCCGGCACATCGGTGCGACCCGAGCGGTCCGTGCGCAGATGCCCGGCGTGATCAAGCGTGGGCGCGATCCCGTCGAGGAACGTCAGCGCGTTCTCCCACTCGGGGCGCACGAAACCGCCGTCGACCGCGACTGATGTGCCGTCGGCCAGACGGATGGCGTCGAGACTTCCCCGCTCACCCACGAGCTCGACGATCGTCTCGCGACGCACGTCGATGCCGGAGGCGGCGAGCTCCGCCTCCTCGTCCGCGGTCACGACGTCCGCCCCGTGCGTGAACACGGTGAGGCTCTCGGTCCAGCGTCCGATGAGTCGCGCGCGGTCGGCGATGTCGGGCGTCTCACCGATCAGGGCGAGGCGGCGGCCCTGCAGCTCCCACGCATCGCAGGTGGCGCAGCTGAACAGGCTCATGCCGTAGTACCCGCGCAGGTTCGGGACATCGGGGAGCGTCTCACGCAGCCCGATGGCCAGCAGCACCGCCCTGGCCGTGACGGTGGTCTCGGCATCCCGGCGGCCGATGTCCGCCGCGAACACGCGTCGATCGCCGTGCGGTCCCGCACCGTCTCCGCTCGTCTGGCGGAGGGCGGTGACGCGCGTCCGCGATCGCACCTCCACGTTCGGATAGGCCGCGAGCTCTTCTCTGGCGAGGCGCCGCAGTTCGTGCGGCGGGATGCCGTCGCGGGTCAGGAACCCGTGCGATC
>NZ_JAGYWT010000165.1:0-5127 GCF_019279095.1 Microbacterium sp. BF1
GGTTGTCTGCGACCATCGCGAGTGCCGCCGGGGCGTAGGTCGTCGACAGCGCGGCTAGAGCCGGAGCTGCCGAAGCGAGGACGGGGTCGAGGGCTGCGCGCTCACCGCGGACCCGCTCGAGTTCCTGCGGGGCGTTCTGCTCCAGCTTGCGGAGGGCGTCGAAGGCCGCCGTGTTGTCGTCGAGGATGTCGTCGATCTCGTCGGCGATCCGGATGATGCGGATGTGCCAGGCCCTGCGGTCGTGGATCGTGTCCTCGATCTCGTCGTCGAGCTTCTGCTTGAGGTCGAAGGCCTCGGAGATCTTCGCCTTCGCGGCGTCGACGACGCGCGTGAACTCCTCGGTCGCTCCTTCACCGAACTGCGCGACGGCGAAGCCGAGTTCCTCTCTGCTGGAGGTGATGGCGTTGTCGGCCTGCACGAGCGCGAGTCCGGCCTGCGTCTCGACCTGCTGGTCGGTGAGGGTAGAGAAGGGATCGGCGGGGTCGGGCGTCTCCGGCATGGCTCCGCGCTCGCGGATCTCGGCCCTGCGGCGTGCGCGGCGCACCAGGGCGATGACGAGCCAGAGAAGAAGCGCCACCGCGATGACGGCGACCACGATCAGTCCGATGCGCAGTGCGCCGGCGCCCCCGTCTCCCTGGATCTCGTCGGCGGCGAGGGTGATCGCTCCGACCCAGTCGCCGTCTGCGGCGAAGGGGACCATCTTGTCTTCGATGCTGTCGAGCTGGCCGAAGCTCACCGGACCGTCGGGCGCAGCGGAGATGTAGTAGCTGCGCCCGTCGACGGCGATCGCGAGGAGATACTGCTCGGTGCCGAGGTTGTTGTTCTGCGCGACCGTATTGGCCCACTGCACGTTGTCGGTGGGATTGGTGAAGTCGTCGACGAGGACGACGAACAGATCTGCGTTCGAGTTGTTGGTCAGCTCCTGGAGCCTGGCCTCGACGGTGGCTTCTTCGTCGGCGCTCAGCACTCCGGCCTGGTCGGTGACGTAGCCGGCGTCGAGCGTGACCGGATCGGTGGCGGATGCCGCGGAGGCGGTGAACGCCCCGGCGACCGCAGTGAGGGTGAGTGCGGCCAGCGCGAGCCAACGTTTCGTCATCGTGTTCCCTCCGACCGGCAGCCGAGCCCCATGCCTTGAGTCTATGCACTCCGTCCGACACGCGACAGCACTCACGGCGGGTTCGCCGTTCGCCCTCAGCGCAGACACATACGCTGGGAGGCATGGACGACATGTACGGTTCGGATGTGCTGGCGACGGGCTGGCGCGACCGCGGCGCGAAGAAGGTGCCACAGGTCGCGGCGGAGGCGGATCTCGTGGTCGAGGTCGCCGACGACGGCTTCTGCGGTGCGGTCACCCGAGTGCAGGGCGGCAACGTCGAGCTGGAGGACCGCCTCGGGCGCCGGCGCCTGTTCCCCCTCGGCGGGGGGTTCCTCATCGACGGCGCACCTGTCCGGCTGGTCGTCCCCGCAGCGAAGGAGCAGGGACCTCGCCGGACGGCATCCGGTTCCTTCGTCGTCGCCGACCAGCGCGCCCGCGTGGCCCTGCCCAGTCGGATCCTCGTCGAGGGCAAGCACGATGCCGAACTCGTCGAGAAGGTGTGGGGCGCCGACCTGCGGGTCGAGGGAGTGGTCGTCGAGTTCCTCCAGGGCGTGGATCTGCTCGATGATCTGCTGGCCGCCGAGCCGCCCAGTGCGACGCGACGCTACGGCGTCCTCGTCGATCACCTCGTCGCGGGCTCGAAGGAGTCGAGGATCGCCGACGCCGTCGCGCGCGGCCCGCACGGACGCCATCTCCGCATCGTCGGGCATCCTTTCGTCGACGTCTGGCAGTGCGTGACGCCGCGAGCTCTCGGCATCGCGAAGTGGCCGGAGATCCCGCGCGGCATCGAGTGGAAGGTCGGGATCTGCCGCTCGTTCGGCTGGCCTCACGAGACGCAGGCCGACATCGCCCGCGCCTGGCAGCACATCCTCTCCAAGGTCACGACGTATCGAGACCTGGAACCGGCGCTGCTGGGCCGTGTGGAGGAGCTCATCGACTTCGTCACGGCGCCGGCGGTCTGAGCCGCCGCGGCACCGGAGGCCACGACGCCGACGGCTACCCTGGAAACATGCCCGAACCCCGTACCTTCCGAGACGCGCCGGTCTCGTTCGTGCGCCGCAGCGGCCGGATGTCCGGCGCGCAGGAGCGCGCCTTCACCGAGCTCGGCCCGCACTATCTGCTCGATGTGCCGCGCGATGTCGCCTGGACCTCAGTGCACCCCGAGGCGCGCTTGGACCCCGCGACCGAGTACGGACGCTCGGCGGATCTCTATGTCGAGATCGGCTCGGGGCAGGGGCATGCGATCGTGGCGGCGGCCTCGTCGCGCCCGGACGACGACTTCCTCGCTGTGGAGGTGTTCCGCGCCGGACTCGCACGGACCATGCTCGACGCCGATCGCGAGGGCGCCCGGAACCTGCGCGTGGTCGAGGCCAACGCACCCGAGGTGCTCGCCTCGTTCCTGCCCGAGGCGGCCGCGCGTGAGGTGTGGATCTTCTTCCCCGACCCATGGCACAAGAAGAAGCACACCAAGCGCCGTCTGGTGCGGCCCGGATTCGGCGACACCGCCGCGAGGGCACTGCGTGACGGCGGACTGCTGCGGCTCGCGACGGACTGGGAGGACTATGCGCTGCAGATGCGCGACGTGCTCGATGCCGAGCCGTCGTTCGAGCGCGCATTCGACGGAGAATGGGCAGATCGCTTCGACGGACGGGTGATGACCGCGTTCGAGCGCAAGGGCATCGCCAAGGGGCGGGGCATCCGCGACCTCGTCTATCGGCGCAGGACGCGCACATGACCGACGTGCGGCGCGACACGAGGCAGCGGTGGAGCTTCGTGCCGGCGCTGCTCGTGTGCGCCGCGGCTCCGGCGTTCTTCGTGCTGGAGATCCCCTGGCTCGGCTGGACGCTGCTCGCGGCTGGCATCGCCGTGGCCGCTCTGATCGAGCGGGGTCGGCATCCCGAGGACCAGGTCGTGAGCGTGGGTTCGCGCCGGGAGAGCGCGAGGGCGATCGGCCTGCACCGGCCCCCGTCTCTCACGAGGGATCTCTCCCTGATCGCGATCGGCCTTCTGATCGTGAGCATCATCCCGTTGGCCGCAGAGCTCGACAATCTCGCGATGCTGCGATTCACCCTCGCACTGGGTGGGGCGGTCGTGGTGCCGTACCTGATCTCTCGGTTCGTCTACCGAGACCGAGCGATCAGCTTCCCCTGGCGGACCCACAAGCGCTGGGGCCGGCTGCAGTGGGGCTGGCTCGTGGCGGTGCTGGTGCTCGGGTGGCTGATCCTGCCCTTCTACTTCATCACCAGCGGCGTGTACCAGAACTGGCCGGTGGTCGACACGCCCGATCTCATCGCGAGACTCTTCGTCGGCGTGGGTGCTGTCGGCATCTGGGATGAGCTGTTCTTCATCTGCACGGTGTTCGCTCTGCTGCGGCGCCACTTCCCGGATCTCGTCGCGAACCTGCTGCAGGCGATCGTCTTCGTCTCGTTCCTGTGGGAACTGGGCTACCGCGAGTGGGGACCGCTGCTGACCATTCCGTTCGCCCTGCTGCAGGGCTACATCTTCCTCCGCACGCACTCGCTCGCCTACGTCGTCACCGTGCACCTGCTCTTCGACGCCGTGGTCTTCGCCGTTCTGGTGCACGCGCACAACCCGGGACTGCTGTCGATCTTCCTGGTCTAGAGCGGCACATCGAGACGCGCCGAGTGCCCGGGGGCGTTTGGTGTGCGGCACCCCGGCGCGGGACAATCGCCGTATGCTCATCGTCGGTCTGGTCCTCGCCGCGGCTGCCGCCGCGTTCCACGTGTTCATCTTCGCGCTCGAGTCGCTGAAGTGGACCGAGCCCGAGACGAGGAAGATCTTCGGCGTCGCCAGCGAGGCGGATGCCGTGACGATGAAGGCGCTCGCGTTCAACCAGGGCTTCTACAACCTGTTCCTCGCGCTGACCGCGCTGCTCGGAATCGGTCTGACGATCGTCGGCTTCGCGACCGTGGGTCTGACCCTCGTGTTCGCCGGCACCGGCATGATGGTCGCCGCTGCTCTGGTGCTCGTCCTGTCGGACTCCACCAAGGTCCGCGCCGCCGCGATGCAGGGAACCCTTCCGCTGCTCGCGATCATCGCCACGGCCATCGCCGTCGCCATCGGTTGAGCTCTGCTGGGGTCGCAATCAGTCGCGGGAGAGGTCACAACCCGATCGCGCGATTGGGGCGTGGCGGCGGGAACTCGACTCCTGGGAGTGCCCTCACTAGGGTGACGGGATGAGCACACTGTCGCTGGAGACCGCACCGGTTCTCGCCCGGCCCGTGCCGTGGTGGTCTCGCCGACGGGTGATCCTCGTGTTGAGCGTGGTCGTCATACCTGTGCTGCTCGCGGTACTGCTCAACAGTTATGGCCCGTTGACCGTCGAATCGGCGATCCGCATGGCGTGTGCCACTATCGCCGGGTAGACAGTGGCGATCGGCGGCGTGGCGACGGCGCTCGTGATCACCATCACCCGTCGCCGCAACATCGCCGGGATCATCGTGTTCACGGTGATCCTGATAGGTGTCGTGGTCTACGCGGCGTCAGCGATGGAGAGCGCGGGATACCTGTTGGTCGATCGTCTCGACAGGATCGCCGAGGCGGACGAACTCAACTGAGCGCGGCCGCCGCAGGGCGGGTATGCGAAAGGGCCGCCCGTGTGCGGACGACCCTTTCGAAGCGGCAGATCGATCAGAACTGCAGCAGCACCTTCCCCACGCGGCCGGGCGTCATGCTGAGACGCACGGCATCGGCGATATCGGCGGCGTCGAACACGCCGGCGACCGGGAGGGTCAGCGTCCCATCGGTGACGCGCTGGATGAGCTCGCCGAACAGGGCCCCGCGCGTGGCGGCGTCGAGCTGCTGGATGACCTTGCTGCCCCAGAAGCCCTTGACGATGGCCTGCTTGAAGATCACATCGGAGGAGGCGATCTCCATGACGGGGGAGTTCATCGCCCCGAACGCGACGAGCATGCCGCCTTCGCTGAGGAGCGAGAGCACGTCGCCGGAGGCCGAGCCGCCCACGGAATCGACACCGGCGACGATCGGCGCGCCGCCGGTCAGGCGCGCAG
>NZ_JAGYWT010000166.1:0-5072 GCF_019279095.1 Microbacterium sp. BF1
CGTGGGATGTCCACGAGGTCGATGCCGGTGCCGATGATCACCCGTTCAGCCTACCGAGCGTGCGTTCGGTTGAAATCGCCCAAATGGCTCCGTTCCCGTGGAAACGAAGCCATTCCGGTGATACGAGTCGCAGGGAACCACGGTGCAGGTGTGCGGTCTCTGGCCGTTCATCGCTGGTTCGAGCGACCTTCCCGTGGGCGTCCCCCTCGGGAAGAATCTGCTGAAAGGCACGGTGGTCTGCGCCGATCCGATCAGTTGGTTCCTTGCCAATCTGATCAACCAGCCATCGTGCTTCGTTCTCGGCCGTCCCGGTCTGGGAAAGTCGACGCTCGTACGTCGCATGGTGACGGTGCTGGAGGCCTGGGGGCACATCCCGATGGTCCTCAGTGACACGAAGCCCGACTACGTGGATCTGATCGACGCGATGGGCGGGCAGGTGTTCCACGTGGGCCCTGGCCAGGAAGTCATCAACATCCTCGATTTCAGCCAGTTGCTGAGCGAGCTCGAGCAGATCCCCGACGACATCACCCGTGGCGACGCGCCGCGGCGTGAGGCGATCGACGCGATGAAGCGGCGTCGGGCCACTCTCGTGACGGGTCTGCTGGAGTTGGGCCGTGATGCCCGGATCAGCGAGAAGGAACGCAGCATGGTCGTGGAGGGCCTGCGCATCCTCGATGAAGAGTTCGACATCGAGAAGGAAGGCCGGCAGCCGCGGATTAGCGACCTGGTGGCCCTGGTGCGCTCTCGTCACCCGCGTCTCGCCGCGATCGCGCAGGACCGTGGCGATGAAGAACGGTATGCGGAGCGCACGGAGCTGCTGCTGGACGGTCTGATTGCGTTGACCTCGTCGGGTGTGTACGGGTCGATCTTCGACGGTGATAGCACCGTGCAGATCGAGGCCGGTCGGCCGGTCGTGTTCGATCTGTCGTCGATCGATGACGGCGACCTGACGCTGCAGGCGGCCGTGCAGGCCGTGTCGTGGTCGTTCGGGTCTGCGGTCGTCGACGCGGAGAAGTACCTCGCGGATGCAGCCCTGCGGCCCCGCCGTCACTACTTCCTGGTGATGGATGAGCTGTGGCGCATGCTGCGCGCCAGCTCGGCGATGGTGTTCTTCGTCGACGCACTGACGCGTCTGAACCGTGCACGCGGTATCGCACAGGCGATGATCACGCACACGATGGATGACCTCAAGCTGTCATCTGATGAGCTGACAACGATCGCGTGGGGCTTCGTGGCCCGGTCCGCGATGGTGTTCATCGGCGGGCTCGCGCAGTCCGAGATGGGCAACCTGGAGCAGGTGTTCGCGATGTCGGCACGCGAGAAGTCGATGATCATGGACTGGAGTGCCGACGGTTCACTGAACCCGCACACGGGCACACAGGCGGTCCCGCCTGGGCGAGGGAAGTTCTTGCTCAAGATCGGCAAGAAGCCGGGGACACCGTTCGAGGTGGAGCTCACGGCTGCAGAGATGGACGTGAACGACACGAACCGGGCCTGGACGACAGCGGCAGAGCGGTTCCGTGCGAACGCGGCACGCGTCACCGAGACGCTGGAGGAGGCGGCCTGATGCGCCCGAACCGGCGGGCACAACCTCTCGCGCCCGACACCGGGTGGCTGGTGATCGGCGGGGTACTCGCGGTCGCGATGTTCGTCGGGGTGCTGGGCTGGTTGGCTGCGCTTACCAACCCCGGCGTCGACGAGCTCGGCCGGCGTGACCCGTTCACGGTGCTGGCGGCTGTTCTGACAGGGAAGCTGTCGCCGGCGCCGCTGCAGGTCGTGATCTTCCTGCTCGGGCTGATTGTCCTGGGGGTGGCGGCCGCCGCGATCGCGACGTTGGCGCTGCGGCGTCGGTCATCGGGATCCAGAGTCGACCACAAGGCGGCGTCGATGGGACAGATCCGCGAGCTGGATGAGATGACGCAGAAGAAGGTCGCGGAGGACACCGCCCGTCTCGGTGCGGAAGGCGCAGCGGACGGTGTCCCGCTCGGTCGACACGTCCCGTCCGGCAAGTTCCTCTTCGGTACGTGGGAGTGGGTGCAGATCTGGCTCATGGGACCGCGTGCGGGCAAGACGAGCTGCGTGTGTGTGCCGCAGATCCTGGAGACACAGGGACCGGTGTTCGCGACGTCGAACAAACGAGACATCGTCGACCTGACCCGCGGGCCGCGTTCGGAGATCGGCCGCGTGTGGATCCACGACGTGCAGGACATCATCGGCGCAGAGCCCACCTGGTGGTGGAATCCGCTGTCGTTCGTGACGAACTTCGAACGTGCGGAGAAGCTCGTCGACGTCTTCGTCTCGGCCGCGCAAGAAGCTGACGCGAAGGAAGATGCGTACTTCGGACCGGCCGGCCGGGAGACACTCGCGCGGTTGTTCCTCACCGCCGCGGTGACGGGGAGACCCATCACTGACGTGTACCTGTGGGCGATGGATCCCAGCGGGCGGGATCCCGAGATCGGAGATCCGTCTGTGCTGCTCGTCGAGGACGACTACACGCAGGCACAGGGCCTCTCGAAGACGCAGACACTCACGGAGAAACAGCGTGACGGCGTGTACGGCACGGTGCGGACCTTTATCGGCGTCCTGGCCAACAAGAAGGTGCTCCCGTGGATCACGGACACCGACGGGCGACCGCACTTCGACCCGTACGACTTCGTCAAGTCCACCGACACCGTCTACGCGATCTCTCGCGAGGGCGGTGGCAGCGCCAGGGCGATCACCGCGGCGCTGACGATGGCGGTCCTCACGGCCGCGGAGGAAGTCGGTTCCCGGATGCGTGGCGGCCGCCTCGCGACACCGTTGATGGCGGTCCTCGACGAGGCCGCGAACGTGTGCCGGTGGCGAGACCTGCCCGATGTGTACTCGCACTACGGCAGCCGCGGCATCATCGTCTCCACGTTCTTCCAGTCCTGGCAGCAGGGCGTTGAAGCGTTCGGTATCAACGGCATGGACAAGCTCTGGGGAGCCGCGAATATTCGCGCCTCGGGTAGCGGCCTCGCGGACGATAAGTTCCTTCCGCACCTGTCCCAGCTGATCGGGGACCATGACGTGGTGCACCGCACCAGCACCCAGCAGCACGGAGGCCGGTCGACGACGACCAGTATCAGCCGCGAGCGGATCTTCGACGTCTCGGAGCTCGCGGCGATGCCGCGCGGCCGCGCGGTGATGATCCCCGCGACACAGCCGGCGACGCTGTTCGCGCTCGAGCACTGGTCCGCGAAGCCGTACGGCGAGAAAGTGGCCGCGAGCCGCGACTACTACGAAGCGCAGGCCGTCCAGACGGGCCACCTCGAGGAGACATCGAATGTCTGATTACGACGACGAGACCCCGGATGAGACCGAGGTCGAAACGTACTACCCGAACGTGTATATGTGGGTCGAACACTGGCTGTTGCCGCACTGGAAGCGCGACCTGTCCCCGGCTCGATGGGATCCCCGCTGGTGGGAGTACACCGAGGTCCTCAGCCGGTTCGAAGCCCTGTGGCGGGCGTGGGAGTTCCTGCGCCTTGAAGGGCCGACCGGTATGGCGGTCTTCTTCCGCGACTACCTCGACACGGCCATGCCGATCATCACGGCGAGCGATGGCCCGTTCTGGCGTGTCGAGAAAGTCTCTCGAACACGCACGCTGCCCGAACAGTGGCCGAGCGAGCTTCCCTCGCCTGAGGACATGCCCGACCTGGTCTGACCGGAGCTGATGCGATGCTGTTCTACGACATCTTCTTCCTCATCCTGGCGGCGGTGGGAGCCGCTTTTCTCCTGGTGCCTGTCTTTCGGGATCCCGGGATGGCACGCCGCAAGCGCGTCACCCGCTGGGTCCACGCGATCGGCCTGTGCCTGGTGGCGGTGTCTCTCGTGGCCGTCGGCCGAACGTCGGCCGAGTGGGCCGCGTTTCTCGTCCTCGCCGTCGTGGCCGGCTGGGCGCTGGTGATCCTCGCGCTCCGCCTCCAGGACCGCATCGAGCAGACTCGGGGACTCAGGGCAGATGCCACGCTAGGTCAGCTTGCCGCCCCGACGCCGCTCTCCGCGACGCGGGCGTTCTTCCACTGGATCGCCTGGTCAGTGGGAGGGGGCACGGTCCTCCTGCTGGCAGTGATGGTGCTCGGCGGGATCCTCGAACCCGAACTGACGTCGTCCGTGATGAACGTGCCGGACGCGTGGAAGCTGATCCTCGGTGCCGACATCCTGATCATCGTGGCGGCCGGGATCGGCGTGCTGATCCAAAAGCTCACGCGTGATGAAGCGGTCCGGTACCACGAGGCCCTGACGGAGGGCATCACCGCCCGGCTGCGGGCGGAAGAAGCCGCCGGCTACGGCAAGGGGTATTCGGACGCGCTGTCAGGAACCGCACCAAACGAAGGCAGCTAAGTACCCATGGGACTGTTTTCGCGGCGCGGTAGGGCAGAGCTGATCACCGATCTGCGGCCGGGGGAGATCTTCGTGTTCGGATCGAACGCTGCGGGCTCTCACGCGGGCGGCGCCGCCCGACAGGCCGTGCGAGACTTCGGCGCCATCATGGGGCAGGCTCACGGACTCCAGGGCCGCTCATACGCGCTGGTGTCGATGTCTGGTCTGGATGTGATCGCGGAGGAAACCGCCACGTTCTATGCGTTCGCTCGCACGCATCCAGAGCTGACGTTCTTGGTGACGGAGATTGGGTGTGGCATCGCTGGCCACACCCCCACAGAGGTCGCGCCATTGTTCGCCGGAGCTCCGCGAAACGTCGTCCTTCCGCGCTCATTTATAGAGCTTCTTGAGGGTACGCATGAGTGAGTCGGGAGAGCGGGCTCGTGCAGCTGCTCTCGGACGGCAGCGCGCGCAGGCCGAGCAGAGAGAGGCACAAGCGATCCTCGATCGGATACCGCCGCCGTGGTACCGAGTGGCCGCTGCGCGTGCGCATCGTCGCGCGGCCGACGAGGCGCGGGTCACCTTCGAGCGTGCACGGTACGAAATCGGAGAGCACGAGAATGCTCTCGCGCATCTCGGTGCCGGCGCAGATCCGGACGAGTGGGGAGTGTTCAGCCTTGCCCCCGGCGTCAGCCTGGAGGCGACTCTCGCCCGGCTTGAGGCAGGGC
>NZ_JAGYWT010000167.1:0-5042 GCF_019279095.1 Microbacterium sp. BF1
TCGACCACGTCGCCGCAGCTAACAACCTCAGCGGACACTGGTCCGCGAGTCGCTGGCCTGATCGCGAGATAACCAGCGGCGAAGCACGTCGATCCACTCGTCGAAGGCGTCGAGGTGCGCATCATGGATGACGAGCTCGACGTGCAGACGACACAGGCGGTGCCTGTGTCGTCTGCACGTCGAGCTCGTCATCGTTCATCACAGAACCACCCAAGGAGAGAAGAGGAAGTACAGGCAGAGCGCGGGAATCGTCGAGGGCAGGATGCTGTCGAGACGGTCGAGCAGCCCGCCGTGCCCCGGCAGCCAGGAGCTCATGTCCTTGATGCCGAGGTCGCGCTTGAGCATCGACTCGCCGAGATCTCCGAGCGTCGCGGACAAGAGGATAGACGCGCCGAAGATCAGTCCGCACCACCACGGCAGCTCCAGGAGGAAGAGCGCCAGCACCACACCCACCGCGAGTGAGGCGACGACGGCACCGCCGAAGCCCTCCCAGGTCTTCTTCGGGCTGATCTTCGGTGCCATGGGGTGACGTCCGAACGCCAGGCCCGCAGCATAGGCGCCCGTATCGGCGGCGACGGCGATCGCGATGAACCCGAGCACCCACCACTGTCCACCCTCCTGCTTGAGGAGGATGAGCGCGATGCCTGCGAGGAAGGGCACGTACACCTGGACGAAGACGCTGATCACCGCGTCGGCGAGCACGTCGCCGTAGGTACGGCCGTCCCTCTCGACCATCTGTGCGATGAGGCGCCAGACGATGACGAAAGCCACCGAGACGAAGAGCATGACCCAGCACAGCCAGGGCTCGGCGAAGTAGGCGGACAGCACGAGGAAGGCGGCTGCGATCAGCTGCGGCACCACGTCGACCCGCCGGCCGGAGCTCCGCAGTGCTCTGGAGAGCTCGTAGACGCCCAGCAGTGTGGCCGCGAGGGCGAACGGCACGAACAGCACCTTCAGGAACAGCAGCGATCCGAGCAGCGCAGCGCCGAACGCGAGACCGATCAGGATCGCGAGGATCAGATCCCGCCCCGTGCGCTCCTTGATGCGTTCGTTCGCCTGGTCGAGCTGGTCGCGCGCGTGGGAGACATGGGTGCCCAGCTCATCCCGCGCCGCACGCCATTGCTCGCGGATCGCATTGTGATCCGCCGTGTCCAATGGGGAGGCGTGACCCGCTGCCGAACCATCCGGAGACACCGGCAGCGGGGGGCGCGGAGGAACGGCGGCGGCGTCGAAGGACGGGAATGCCTCGTCCCCGAGCGGGACGCTGTCGGACGGCAGGCCGTCGTGCGCGTCGTGACGCGTGAACGGCTTGTCGTCCTCGGCATCTCGCGTTTCGTCAGACATCCTGACTACACCTCGAGGAGTTCTGCCTCTTTGCGCTTCAGCGCGTCATCGATGAGCTCGACGTGCTGACGCGTCAGGACGTCGAGCTCCTTCTCGCCGCGCGCGATCTCATCCTCGCCGAGCTCGCTCTTGAGCGCGTCCAGCTCGTCCTTCGCCTTGCGACGGATGCCGCGGACGTGGACCTTCGCGTCCTCGGCCTTGGTCTTGACGAGCTTGACGTACTCCTTGCGACGCTCCGCCGTGAGCTCCGGAATCGTCACGCGAACGAGGTTGCCGTCGTTCGTGGGATTGGCACCGAGGTTCGGCATGTCGCGGATCGCCTGCTCGATCGCCTTCAGCGCCGACTTGTCGTACGGCGTGATGATGAGCGTGCGTGCCTCCTGGTTCGCCAGTGAAGCGAGCTGCGCGATCGGGGTGGGAGTGCCGTAGTAGTCCACGAGGACCTTCTGGAACATCTGCGGGTTCGCACGACCGGTGCGCACCGTGGAGAAGTCCTCCTTGGCAGCTTCGACCGCCCGGTTCATACGAGTGGTGGTTTCAGCGAGGACGTCCGCGATCACGGTGACTCCTATCGTCGGGGTGTTATTCAAATTCTATCGGGCGAAGTCGTCTCCGCCGTGTCACACGCTCAGGCGGTGACGAGGGTTCCGATCGGCTCGCCGAGAAGCGCACGGGTCACGTTGCCCGCCGGCTCCATGCCGAACACCCGCATGTCCATGCTGTTGTCCATGCACAGGCTGAACGCCGTGGAGTCGACGACCTTGAGACCGCGCTGCAGGGCGTCGCGATAGGTCACGCGCTCGATGCGCTCCGCGTCGGCGTGCTTGTTCGGGTCGGCGGTGTAGATCGCGTCGACGCCGTTCTTGGCGACGAGCACCTCGTCCGCACCGATCTCGAGAGCGCGCTGCGCGGCGACGGTGTCGGTGGAGAAGTACGGGAGGCCTGCACCGGCACCGAAGATGACGACGCGACCCTTCTCGAGGTGGCGTTCGGCGCGACGCGGAATGTACGGCTCGGCGACCTGCGTCATCGAGATCGCCGACTGCACGCGGGTGGCGGCTCCGGCCTGCTCCAGGAAGTCCTGCAGCGCGAGGGCGTTCATGACCGTGCCCAGCATGCCCATGTAGTCGGCGCGTCCGCGGTCCATACCGCGCTGGCTCAGCTCGGCTCCGCGGAAGAAGTTGCCCCCACCGACGACGATCGCGACCTCGACGCGGTCGACGGCGGCCGCGATGTCGCGCGCGATCTGGGACACCACATCGGGGCTGACGCCCAGCTGCCCCGCTCCGAATGCCTCTCCGGAGAGCTTGAGAAGGACGCGGCGGCGTCCGGTGCGTTCAGTCATGGGTGGGTGTGTCCTCTCGTCCCGATTCAAGATAGTGCCTTGGGGGCATGAAGAAGGGGTTCGGATCTTCGCGATCCGAACCCCTTCGACGTTGCTACGCGCCGACCTTGAAGCGCGCGAAGTCCGTCACGGTGATACCGGCGTCCTTCGCCACCTGGGCGACAGAGAGCTTGTTGTCCTTGGCGTAGTCCTGCTCGAGCAGGGCTACCTGCTTGATGAACGCAGAGACGCGGCCCTCGACGATCTTCGGGAGAGCCGCTTCCGGCTTGCCCTCGTTGCGAGAGATCTCGGTGACGATCTCGCGCTCCTTCTCGACCGCGTCGGCAGGAACATCCTCACGCGACAGGTAGGACGGGTTGGCGAACGAGATGTGCTGGGCGATGCTGCGCGCAGTCTCCGCGTCGTCACCCGAGTAGGCGACGACGACGCCGATCTGCGGCGGCAGGTCCTTGCTCGTGCGGTGCAGGTAGACCTCGACCTTGTCGCCGGTGATCGTGCGCACCCGGCGCAGCTCGACCTTCTCGCCGATGATCGCAGCCTCTTCAGAGATGACCTGCTCGACGCTCTTGTCGCCAGCGGTCGCGGCGAGGGCAGCGTCGACCGAGTCGGCCTTCACTGCTGCTGCGGCGTCGGCGACCTTATCGGCCAGCGCGATGAAACGCTCGTTCTTGGCGACGAAGTCGGTCTCGCAAGCGAGCTCGATGAGCGTCACAGCGCCATCCTGCTCACGAGCGACGATCAGTCCCTCGCTGGTCGAGCGGTCAGCGCGCTTCGCGTTGCCCTTCGCACCCTTGAGACGCAGGATCTCGGTGGCCTTCGCGACGTCTCCGTCGGCCTCCTCGAGCGCCTTCTTGGTGTCGACCATTCCGGTGCCGAGCTGCTCACGCAGCGCCTTGAGGTCAGCGATGGTGAAGTTGGCCATGTGTGGTGGCTCCTTGCTTCGTTAGGTGTGTGTACGAGGGGATTACTTGGCGTCAGCAGCTTCGGCGGCGGCGACCTCAGCGGTCTCCTCACCGGAAGCGGCGGCGATCGCCTCGTCGTGAGCCTCAGCACCGGCCTCGTCGGCAGCGGTCTCGTCGGCGGCGGGCGTCTCGACGACGGCAGCAGCGTCATCTGCGGTGACGACCTCGGCGGCGTCAGCGGACTCCTGAACCTCCTGGGCAGGAGTCTCGAGGAGCTCCTTCTCCCAGTCGGCGAGCGGCTCGGCGTCGCCCGTCTCCGGGTTGTGCTTCTGCTGCAGGCCCTCGGCCGCGGCGTCAGCGATGATGCGCGTCAGCAGCGAGACGGAACGGATCGCGTCGTCGTTGCCGGGGATCGGGTACTGGAAGTCGTCCGGGTCGGCGTTCGTGTCGAGGATGCCGATCACCGGGATACCGAGCTTCTTGGCCTCGTCGATGGCGAGGTGCTCGCGCTTGGCGTCGACGACCCAGATGGCCGACGGCGTCTTCGTGAGGTTGCGGATACCGCCGAGCGACTTGTGCAGCTTGTCGAGCTCGCGCTTCTTGAGGAGCAGCTCCTTCTTCGTGAAGCCGCTGTTCGCCGGGGTCTCGTAGTCGAGCTCCTCGAGCTCCTTCATGCGAGCGAGACGCTTGGAGATCGTCTGGAAGTTGGTGAGGAGTCCACCGAGCCAGCGCTGGTTCACGAAGGGCTGGCCGACACGGGTCGCCTGCTCTGCGAGGATCTCCTGCGCCTGCTTCTTGGTGCCGACGAAGAGGATCGTTCCACCGTGGGCGACGGTCTCCTTGACGAAGTCGTAGGCCTTGTCGATGTACCCCAGCGACTGCTGCAGGTCGATGATGTGGATGCCGCTGCGCTCCGTGAGGATGAAGCGCTTGACCTTCGGGTTCCACCGACGGGTCTGGTGTCCGAAGTGCACGCCGCTGTCGAGCAGCTGGCGGATGGTGACCACAGCCATGGTCGTCTCCTTATTCTGGCGCGTTCCTGCGCCGTTGAGGTTGCAAGCCGATCGGATGATCGGACTTCCTGGTGCCCGGCTCACGCCCGCCCGCTCGAAGAACAGGACCTGTGGGAATGGATGCCGCGATCTGAATCGCTTTGGGCACGCGTAGTCACCTCGATTTCGAGGTGCTCCCCCAGCATACAGGATCGCGCGTCCACTGACCCTGCACTCACGCTCGCCTGCCTGACTTGTCCCGCAGAGGTGGCCCCGACGTCGCTTCGTACGCGAACGACCGTGCATGAGCGACGAGACTCCTGCCATGCGCGCATCCTCCAGAACCGTCTCCACACTGGTGATGGCGTTCGTCATCGCCGCCTCGTCCCCGTCCGCCGTCACCGGCGCGACCGAAGCCCCGACGCCGGACGACACCGCCGGGGCCCACTGGAGCTGGCC
>NZ_JAGYWT010000168.1:0-5028 GCF_019279095.1 Microbacterium sp. BF1
TGCCCCGACTGGAAGGCTGGGGCGAGATCCCACCCGTGAAGAACGGACCATCGCTGGGCGGCTACGGCGCCCTCGCGATGAACACAGCCCTGACCGCATCGATGACGAAGCTTCCCCTCCAGCTGCGCAAGACCCTCACCTGGGACCGTGGCAAGGAACTCTCAGCGCACGCGCAGTTCACGCTTGACACCGGCACGAAGGTGTTCTTCGCCGACCCGCACTCGCCCTGGCAGCGGCCCACGAACGAGAACACGAACGGCCTGCTGCGCCAGTACTTCCCCAAGGGCACCGACCTGTCCCGCTGGTCCGCTGAAGACCTCGAAGCCGTCGCTCTCGCGCTCAACAACCGGCCCCGCAAAATCCTCGGCTGGCGCACCCCCGCCGAGGTCTTCGACGAGCAGATACAGTTGCTCGCAACAGGCGGTGTTGCATCGACCGGTTGAACTCGCCCACGGGTCGTCGTCCCCGCCGCGTTCGCCACCGTCTGCACGTCCACCGTCCCCTCCAAGTTCGAGAACAACCACGTCAGCGTGGTGCCGGCGGTCCCGGTCTTCGCGGACTTCTCCGCGACCGGTTTGCCCTCCGCGCCACTGTACGTCCGAACCCCCGCGATCACACTCGACCCCGGCGCCTGCGACAGCACCGTGTCACCCACGAACAGCGACGAACCTTCTGCGGTGTTGGTGCGCAACAGAATGCTGCCGTCGACGTTGTAGACCGTGTCCTGCGTCACCGACCCGGCGACGACCTTCGACACCTTGCCGGCCTCGTTGAACGTGATCGCCTGACCCGGCCGCCCCGTCATATTGCCCGCGTCATCGTACGAGTACGAACCGGGCCCCACTCCAGCCGGGCCGGTCACGGTGTCCACCGCGTGAGGACGATCCCCGCCCGCCGCCGCGTAAGTGTACGTAGCGGTCGTGGCCGTCCCCATCGTCGAGCGCTTCACGAGTCCCGTGCGGTTACCGGTGGCGTTGTCATACGTGTACTCATGCCAATACGGCTCGAACCCGCCCATCCCACTCGCCGATGGAGCCGCGTCGCACGCAGTCGACGCGTTCGGCGTCCAGGCCCGCGTCAGCTGCCGCAGCGAGTCATACGAATAGCAGGCCTTCTGCGTGCCCTCCGTCGGCAGTACGGAGCTCATCGTCGCAGATGTCACGTTGCCCACCGCATCACGCGTGTACGTACGGTCAGCGACGTAATGACCCACGCCACCGAACACCGCGTTGTCCTTGATCGACAGCACCGCGCCGGTTGCGGGGTCGTACCCATAGGTCGAGTACGCACTGCTCGTCGATCCGTTGAGACGGTTGAACTGCGACAACTGTCCGATGGGCGAATACACCGTGTTCGCGAGGATGCTGGACGTGCCGCGCACGCCGCTCAGCTTTCCCCAGGAGTCATAGCTGTAGCGGATCGTCTCCGCCGGCAGCCCGCCCATCGCGGGCATCTGCTTCACCCACAACGACGAATCCGCGTTGTAGTAGAGAGTCGTCTTGTAGCTCGTCCCGGCGAATGCGGGTGCGCCTGCGGGGATCGACAACGTCGTCTCCAGCGGGTTTCCTGCGGCATCGTACGAACCGACCGTGGTCGCGTACGCCAGCCCCGGCGCGCCAGGAGCGGACCCGGTGTACGCCGTCGACGTCGTGACGAGGCCCTTCTTGACTGTGTCATACGTCCATGACGACAGCATCGCGCCCGACGCGGTGCCGGCGTACGTCGCCGTCTTCCGGTTCAGCTCGTCGTAGGTCGTGGTCACCGTCGTGCCGCGCGCATCCGTCGTCGAGGTCATGTTCCCGGCGAGGTCGTAAGTCGCGGTCGACACACCCGAATCGGCGTCATCCTGACCGACCCGGTTGCCGAGCAGATCGAACGTCCACGTCCACTTGTTACCGGCCGGATCGGTCATCTTGCTCATCCGCCCGCCCCCGTCGTACTCGTACATCGTGGCCTGTCCGGTGCCGGTGATGCCGGCCGCGAGGTACTGGATGAGCTTCGTCTTCTGCCCGAGCGAGTTCGTGAACGTGCTGGTCGACGTTCCCCCGCTCGGCGGAACCATGTCGACCCGATCGGCACCGGGGTAGGCATTGACCGTCTGAGAGTGCACCGCGCCCGAGGTGTTGAGCGTCGAGGTCAGCGCACGCCCGACAGCGTCGTAGCCGGTGACCACCTGGGAGGGAATGTTGTTCTCCGTCACCGGAGTGAAGAACGCTGTTCCGGGCGTGATAGACGCCGTCCAGTAATCGTTGTCGACGAAGTACACCCGACCCTGGTGGTCGTAGTTCGTCGTTTTCACGACCGTGCCACCGCCGACGGCGAGACTCTGCTTCTGCGTCTCTCTTCCGAGCCCGTCGAAGAGCTGATACTTCGAGACGATCCCGCCACCGGTCAGAGTGTCGGTCTTGATCGCGTTCGGTGCTGTCTGCGACAACGTGTACGAGAAGGTCATCGAGGGTGACGCGGGGTTCGCTGATTCCGGTTGCAGCGGCAGCCACACCTTCGTCGAACGCCCCAGCCCGTCGATCGCGATCGTCGTGGTCGAACCGTTCGCGTCGACGATCTTCGTCTTCGCCCCGGTCGTCGGCTCGAACGTCGTCACCGCCTGCCACGAGAACGGAGCCGCGTTCGTCGTGGTCGTCGACAGCAGCGGCAGCGCAGTCGCCGGCGAATATGCCGTCGAGTTCGTGCGCCCCAGTGCATCCGTCTTCGCCAGCGGGCGTCCGAGCGCGTCGTAGGTGGTCGACTCCTTCGTGACCCAGTGGGGCTGCCCGTTCTCATACTTGTCGACGACCTGCGCCGATGTCGGAAGCCCCTTGTCTGCTGCGGCTCCCCAGGCAAGCCCGTCGTAGGTCGTCTTCACGTCGCTGACGAGGTCACGAGGGAATTGTGCTCCGGCCGCCCCGTCGCACGTCGCGTTGACGGTCCGCACCTGGCTGGGCAAACCGATGATCCACGCGGACGTGTTCGCTGCCGCGTAGGTCGTCGTGACGCACGTGCCCGTCGCGTCCGAGGGGATCGTCGACACCGTTAGCGGGTACCCGTAGGTGCCGTCGAATGTCGTGCGCGTCTCGAGCGTGCGATTGCCGCCGGTCGAAAGCGGCTCCGTGACGACCGTCTTCTGCACGCCGCCCATCCGCGCCTGCCGCGTGCCGTCGTTCGATGTGATCCCCGAGGCCCACGGCGTGCTGATCTGCGTCGAGACAAGGTCACCGCCGACGCCGTTGAACGTCTGCTGCTGGTAGGGCTGTCCGGCGAACCACCGTTCGTCCGGGATGCTGGTGCCGGTGACATTGACCGTCTTCACGCCACCACCGGCGGCCGCTCTGTCGCCGTTCATGCCCTGGTAATAGGTGTACTTCGAGACCTTCTGTGCCGCGGGCACCGCAGGGTTACCCTCTCGCACCTCCACCGTGTTCACTCCCGCGAACACATTCCACGTGCGCGAATTCGCGACGGTCAGAGGCGAATCGTTGTACCGCCACTTCGGTGCGCCGTAGAAGTACTGCGTCTGCTGCACCTGGCTCAGCGGCCCCCCGGTCACCCCGTTCACGCTGATCGAGGCGACGGGATACTTGTGGAACAGATCCTGACGCCCGCCGAGCGGGATCGTCGACTGCGGCACCCACCATTCCGGGAAGCACCAACTGGTGTTGTTCGGCAGGTCCGCGAGAATCCCTGCTGCCTGAGCCGGCGTGCACTGCTGAGCTTGGTAGTTGACGCTGATCTCGCCCCCGAGGCTCGTCTTGATCGAGCTCAGCCGCCACTTGTCGAGTGGGGCGAGGCCGTCCACGACCCACACGCGGTTCTGCATCGTCGCACCCGAGAACACCGTCGGCGGCTCCGTGATCGCCGCCTGGCCGGCAGCCGTGCCCGTGCGCTGCACCTGGGTGAGCCAGAGCGCCGCGGAGGTGCCATCCCCCGGGTCAGGGTACGAGTGCCCGAGAGCCCAGGAGTCGACGGTCGAGTACTCACCCGAGACCTTGGCTTGCGACTCCACCTTCACCAGGCTCGCGTTCGTGAAGAACGAGGGCACGATCTGCGAGGCACTGCACGAGGCACCGGTGCACAGCTGGTCGAACGGGACATCCGGGTACTTCGACGGGTTCGCTGGCATCGCCGCGTTGTCCAGAGCCCCAGACGTGCACGATGCGCCAGTGGCGTCGTTGCACCGGCCATTCGCGTCGTAGCTGAAAAGGACCCGGTAGCCCGCAGCCTTCGAAGCGAACAGATCGGTGGCGCGCAGTCCGTACTCGATGCGGGTGAGTGCGCCCCCACGGTGGTAAGCGGTCGCGCCCGAGCCACCCTTGGCGTACTTGTTCGTCTCCGCCGTGTAGTACAGCGTCTGCGCATTGCCGTGCACATCCACGACGTAGTCCAGGTTCCACCGCCAGGCCTGCGAGCAGGACGATGCGGCGAATGTCGAGGCGTGGCATGGTTCGCCTGCATCGTTACCGAAGACCGGGACGGTCCACGTCGAATTCGTCGTCGCATTGCCGGCAGACCAGCCAGGGAGCTGATTGAGACCGAAGTAGTACTGCGTGCCGTCCGTCGTGGTCATCCGCCAGCACTCGTTGTTCACCGTGCCGTTCGCCGCACAGCCTTGAGCCGCACCGACGAGATGCTCGAACCGGGTACCGTCGTCGTTCTGCAGCTTCCAGACTCCGCTGGCCGTGTCCTTGATCAGTGCCCCCGAGCGCCCAGCCATCGACACAGTGGCGTTATCGGTCTTCCAGCAGAGATCGCCCGACGTCTTCACCGCACCACTGGCGCCGTCATCCTTCGCGCACGGGATGTAGCTGCGCTCGATGAATCCGGATGCCGTGAGATCCCATCCCTCGCCGACCACCGACGGCTGGTTGTTCGTCGATGCCGTGAGCCCGTCGACCGACTGGGAGTTGTAGGACAGGCCGACCGACGGCGCCGGCCCCGCACCAGGCGCAGGGACAGCCATGTCGTAGCTCCAGGTGAACGCTCCGGTCTGCTCTGCGACATCCCACGTCGACGAGGACTTCAGTGGCGTGGCCG
>NZ_JAGYWT010000169.1:0-5021 GCF_019279095.1 Microbacterium sp. BF1
GGGGTCGCGCAGGTCGATGCCGACGACGCGCAGACGGTGCAGCCAGTCCGCCGAGTCGGGCAGAGCCGAGAAGCGCCGCACGGCGTCGCGCGGGAATCGGGTGGTGATCGTGGTGTGCGCCCCGTCGCGGAGCAGCCGCAGAGCGATGTGCATGCCGATCTTGGCGCGACCACCCGTGAGCAGGGCGCGCTTGCCGGTGAGGTCGGTACGGGCGTTGCGCTTGCCGTGGCTGAAGCGGGCGCAGTCCGGGCAGAGCTGGTGGTAGAACGCATCCACCTGCGTGTAGGGCTGCTTGCAGATGTAGCAGTTGCGGGGCTTGAGCAGCTCGCCCGCGATCGGGGCGTCGATCACGCTCGTGGCGAGGTCGTTGCCGCGCGTCTCGTCGTCGATGCGGTCGGGCGCTCCGGTGGCGGTGCGGGCGACCACGGCCTTGTCGGCCTCGGCGATCGCATCGCGGATCTCCTTGCGGCGCACCCGCTTGACGGCCTTGAACATCGCCGCGGTCGCATGGCGCACGGCGACGAAGTCCGGATGCTCGTTGTCGATCTGGTGCAGCTCGGCGAGTACGCGAAGAGTCGTGGCGAGATCGTCGGGGTCGACGCCCGGTCCGAGGTCGGGTGCAGCGTCGGAGGGGGCGTCGGTCATTGTGCTGATTTTACGCGAGTGTCCTGGGGGTACGCCCGACCCCGCCCGCGGGGCACATGAGCCTGGCACATGAGCCGGTCGTCGAGCGCACGGCGCGACGTCGAGAGCCCGCGCACTCGACGGAGCGCGCGGGCTCACCGTAGCTACGCGATCCCGCCGCCGTCCACGACGAGCGCCGACCCGGTGACGTACGAGGAGTCGTCGCTCGCGAGCCAGACCACGGCCTGCGCGACCTCGCTCGGCTCGCCCATCCGTCGCAGCGGACAATCAGCGGCTTCGGCGAGGAAGGCGTCGGTGTCCTGCGCGAGCTGACGGGCCTCGTCGCGCAGCAAGATACCGCGTCACGTTCGCACGTGCCATCTCGCTACCTCTTTCATCATTTGTAGGAAGTTGTCGAACTTGTCCGCCTCAGGTGCGTGGTATCGCTGAAGCATCGTGGGTGATGTCCGCGCTGATCACGTCAGTCCGTCAGTTGATTTGTCCACGCAACGCGAACACGTCACGGACTCGATGAGTCAAGTCAGTGAACCGCTG
The DNA here is from genome assembly GCF_019279095.1 of Microbacterium sp. BF1. NCBI lineage: Bacteria > Bacillati > Actinomycetota > Actinomycetes > Micrococcales > Microbacteriaceae > Microbacterium > Microbacterium sp. BF1. The sequence continues at coordinate 1,180 of NZ_JAGYWT010000169.1, forward strand.
CCTTGGCGTACGGCTCCACCGGCGATCTCAAGTTGCTGGACCCGTCATCTCTTGACCAAGAGATAGAGGTGAGTATTCCGCTGCGTTGGCTAGAGGTAGCGGCAGACGTCGTCCGGACTACACATGTCGGGTTCGACGCGTTCGGCGTGGTCGCGGAGCCCGGCGAGGGTGTCGCGCAGGTCGTGGAGCTGTCGGAGTTGCTGGTCGATATCAGCGAGCCTCGTGTCGAGCAGGTCCCGGACGTGTCCGCAGGGTGCTTGACCTTGGTCGCGGATGTCGAGGATCTGCCGGATTTGGAGGAGTGTAAGGCCTGCGGCTTGGCCGCGGTGGATGAAGTCGATCCGGGTGAGGGTCTCTGCCGTGTAGTCGCGGTATCCTGCGGGGGTCCGCTCAGCGGAGGGCAGGAGCCCCTTGTCTTCGTAGAACCGCAGCGTTTTCGTGGTCGTGCCGGCTGCATCCGCCAGTTCGCCGATCCGCATGTTCCTTGCTCCTCTGCATTTGTTGAGCGCGCCTCTTGACCTTCCCCTGTACTGGAAGGTTCATGATGACTGTATCAGCAGGATTTCCATTACTTCAGAGAGGAATCGGGATGCGTTCGACGTTTGATCTCGCGATTGTCGGGTCGGGTGGCGGGGCGTTCGCCGCCGCGATACGGGCCACCATGTTGGGTAAGTCGGTGGTGATGATCGAGCGTGGCACGTTCGGTGGCACGTGCGTGAACACCGGATGCATACCGTCCAAGGCGCTGCTCGCGGCCGCTGAGGCACGCCACGTCGCCGCCGACGCCGGTTCCAGGTTCCCGGGGATCGCCGCCACCGCGGACCTCGTGGACATGCCGTCGCTGATCGCTGGGAAGCAGGATCTGGTCGAGACGATGCGGAGCGAGAAGTACGTCGACGTGGCCGATGCCTACGGCTGGCAGAACTATCAGGGTGATGCGGCCTTTGCCGGTACCCCGGATGCACCGGTGTTGGAAGTGACCGCCGCGGACGGCAGGGTCGAAACGGTCGAGGCTGCGCATTACCTGATCGCCACGGGTGCGCGCCCCTGGGCCCCACCGATCGAAGGGCTGGACGGAGTCGACTTCCTGACCTCGACATCGGCGATGGAGCTGGATAAGGTCCCGGACTCGCTGCTGGTGCTCGGCGGGGGCTACGTGGCATTGGAGATGGCCCAGTTGTTCGCCCGGCTCGGCGCGAAGGTGACGCTGCTGGTGCGGTCCCGGCTGGCGTCGAAGGAGGAGCCTGAGGTCTCCAAAGCGTTGCAGGAGGTCTTCGCCGATGAGGGCATCCGGGTGGTCCGCCGCGCTGTTCCCACACGCGTGGCCCGGGACACGGCGACAGGGCAGGTCGTCGTCACGGCCGAGGTCTTGGGCGGCGGGCAGGAGTTCCGTGCCGACGAGATCCTCGTCGCGCTCGGACGCCGCCCGGTCACGCAGGGTCTCAACCTTGGCGCGGTGGGGGTGAACACCGGCGACGCCGGGCAGGTTCTGGTCACCGACGATATGCAGTCCTCGAACCCTCGCGTATGGGCGGCCGGGGATGTCACCGGGCATCCCGAGTTCGTCTACGTCGCGGCCCGGCACGGCGCGATGGTCGCCGAGAACGCCTTCGTCGACGCACACGAGTCCGTCGACTACACGCGGATGCCGCGTGTCACGTTCACCAGTCCCGCGATCGGCTCGGTCGGGATGACCGAGAAGGAAGTCCTCGCGGCCGGGATTCGCTGCGACTGCCGCGTCCTGCCATTGGAGTATGTGCCGCGGGCAGTGGTGAACCGGGATACTCGTGGGTTCATCAAGATGGTCGCCGACGCCGATACCGGTGAGATCCTCGGCCTCACCGCCGTCGCCCGGGACGCGGGCGAGCTCGCTGCCGCGGGCGTCCACATTCTCGGTAAGACCATCGCGGAGGTCGCCGACGCGTGGGCCCCGTACCTGACCATGGCCGAGGGCATCCGCATCGTCGCGAAAGCATTCAACACCGACGTCTCGATGCTGTCCTGCTGCGCCTGAGCACCGGCCGACCCGCTTCATCACCCACGAAACCGGAGAAGTGCCCATGACTGACCTCACGACCGATCTGTCCGCCCGGCTCGCCCGGTTCGATGAAGAAGCCCTGCTGGTCCCGTTGCTGCGACTGCTCGTCGATGGTGACCCCGTCATCATCGACGACCTTGCGGCCGCCACCAGGCTCCCCGTCGACGAGGTCCGGACCCGACTGGCCGCGTCGCCGGAGACCGAGTACGACGACCAGGGCCGGATCATCGGCCAGGGCCTCACCCTGCGCCCCACCAGGCACCGGTTCACTGTCGCCGGTGAGGAGCTCTACACCTGGTGCGCGTTCGATACCCTGATCTTCCCCGCTCTCCTGGACCGCCCCGCCCGCATCGAGTCGACCTCCCCAGCTAGCGGCGACACGATCCGGGTGAGCATCGACCCGACCGTCGGCATCACCAGTGTCGAACCGGCGACCGCGGTGATGTCCCTCGTGAACGCCGGAGACAAGCCCTCGATCCGCTCCTCGTTCTGCAACCAGGTCCACTACTTCACCTCCCCCCAGGACGCTGCCGGCTGGCTCACGGAGCACCCCGGCGCTCAGATCCTCCCCGTCAGTGACGCCTTCGAGCTTGGTAGCACCGTGGTCACGGGGATGCTCGAGCACCCCCAGCCCGGCACCCGCGTCGAACGATCCGGCAACTGCTGCGGCCCAGATACCGGCTGCTGAACCCGTAGTGGGCTCGCGAGGATGGCCGGTGAGCGCGGCTCACTGTTCGAGCTCGTCGCGATCTGAGCGCATAGTTGCTGAATAGCGCGGATGGTCCGCAAGATCGAACCGGCACTGCGCGCCACGTCATGAATGGCCGAACAGGATGCCCCCTCGTCACGCGGGTTGAGCCCCTCGCTCAGCTGAGAAGGATCAGTCACCTGCTCCTCAGTGGGGGAGAAATGTCCATATTGACATCACGTGGACATTTCAACTGACAAATGGACAAGTTCAATGACTCCCTACATCATTGGAAGATCTAGGTCGGGATCACCCCTTCGGGCGTACTGGTGTTCTGTATACAGAACGCAATCCTGTCAAGGATCGTCGGTCCGGATCGCTCCATCGAGACCATCCCGTGACGTGCCGGTCGCCCGTGGCGCAGACTGGATGCATGACCGATTCCGATCCGCACCTGCTCGGCCCCGGACTCCTGCCGACGCCGTTCACCGCCGCCGAGATCCGCGACGCCACCGGAACAGGCACCGTGATCCGGCTTCTGCTGGAAGGCCCCGACGGCCCGATGGCCGAGCACGTCAACCGCTTCCACGACACCGATGACGAGGGAGCGACCCTCGACCGCTGGGCCGCGGAGGACCCCAAGGCCGTCGTCTCGAACCGGGTGACCTGGGCCGAGCTGCAGGGCCATGCGGCCTTCGACGCCGGCACCACGAGCGTGTCGACCGTGAGCCTGTCGACACCGCTCGGCGTGCTCACCTGCCGCCGGTACGACACCGACGACGGCATCTTCTGGTTCTCGATCGACCACCCGGGCATGCCCGTGCAGTACGAGTCCGGCGGACTGCGTACGACCGTTCTGAGCATCGAGCGCGACTGACCGGGGCGTCGAGCGGAGAAGTTCCCCGGAACGCGGGCGAGACCGCTCGAACGTCGGCCCTCCGGCGTAGGGTCGCAGCATGAGCAGCACAGCATCCGCACAACATCATGGAGTGGTCCCCTCCTATCTGCTCGCGCGCCTGGACGAGTCGGGTCCGGACCTCGTCGACGGGGAGCCTGGTGGCGGCCGCAAGGTCGTCGATGATGACGGGGTCACCATCGACGAGCAGTCGCAGCAAC
>NZ_JAGYWT010000017.1:0-12786 GCF_019279095.1 Microbacterium sp. BF1
GTTGAAGTGAACGACACACAAACATCTACCGACGGTCCGCGTGGTGCGCGCTGGGTTCGTGCGGCTCTGCAGGTGAACCCCTACGGATATATCGGCAACCCCTCGCCCTCTAAGACCTTCGTCGATGAGGCAACATACAACGCTGCATTGATCGCCGAACTCAAAGCTCAGCAGATCGAGCTAATCGCGATCACGGACCACTGGAACGCGAGTAGTGCGTCTCAGCTCATCGTTGACGTGGAAGCGGCAGGCATCGTCGCGCTTCCTGGCTTCGAGGCCAACACCTCTGAAGGCATCCACTTGCTGGTGATATTCGAACGTGGCACAGCGGTTGAGCAGATCACTGCAGCGATCGGCGCTTGTGGGTTGACGCCCGGTGCGGCGAAGGGCACCACGAAAAAGTCTTACGGCGACATTCTGACGGATATGTGCGCGCAGGGCGCGTTGGTAATTCCGGCACATGCCAACGTCGCAAACGCCGGGCTCCTGAGTCGTGCCAAAGGCGATACTCTCGCTGAGATGGTCAAGCACCCAGATTTGCTCGCCATTGGCATCACCCCTTCCGCAGCCCCGCTTGGCGATCAGGCCAAGATCCTCAGGGGCACCAGGCCCTACGATCGGCCGCACTCGCTCGTTGCCATCCATGCGGATGATGTATCCGACCCTGCGACGCTGGCCTCTGCCGGTGCGAGCACTTGGTTCAAGATGAGTAGTCCGAGTTTGCTTGGACTGCGCCACGCAGTGAAGACGCCGGAGACGCGAGTTAGCACAGTCGATCCGGCATCGACGTCACGCGTGCTGCTCCGAGAAATTTCATGGGATGGCGGCTACCTCGATGGCCAAAAGATTCATCTTGCCGAAGACCTCACGGCGCTCATTGGCGGTCGAGGCACCGGTAAGTCCACTGCTATCGAAAGTCTCCGCTATGTGCTGGAGATTTCGCCTATTGGCCAGACATCAAGCGATGACCACAAAGACATGGTCAAGAACGTGCTCGGCGCTGGAACGGTCGTCTCGCTTGTTGTAGACGTCGTAACTCCGAGTCCCGCGCGTTTCACGATCGAACGCACCACCAACAACCCGGCAATAGTCCGCGACTCCAGCGGAACGCAAACAAGTCAGCGACCACGCGACATCGTCGGCAACCTTGAGATCTTTGGTCAACACGAACTCGCCGAACTGGCACAAGACAAAGACCTCATGGCCGAACTGGTCGCGAGAGTGGCAGGAAAGCCAGCATCGCCCGCCGAACGAGACCAGCTTCTGAAAGACCTGGCCGACAACCGGGACGAACTCGCGAAACATGAGCGGGATCGCGAAGCGTTGGAGAACGAACTCGCAGATATCCCGCGCCTTACCGAGAGCATGGAAGCCTTCGAGAAGACCGACCTTGCGGCGAAGCTCGACCAGAAGACTCGGCTAGACAAAGACGAGGCGGTGCTCACCGAGGCGTCCGAGCGAGTCCAACAAGTTGAGGACTTCATTAGCGGCTGGGGACTTGAAGCCCTGACCGAAGAGCTTCGCGCTGAACTCGCTGATGTCGAGGAGTCTCCACGTAAAGGTACCTTGCAGCAACTCAAGCCAGTGCTAGATGCGCTCGCCAAAGCGCTGGAGCAGACTGCCGCAACGGCGCGTTCTTCCGTTGACGATGCGAAGAAAAAGATCGAAGCGACCGAGCAGGCTTGGAAAGACGGCACCAAGACCGAGAGCGACGGTGTCGCGGCCGTTCTACGAGAGTTGGTCGAACAGGGGCACAAGCCTGATGAGTACCTAACCTTGCAGTCGAATCTGATTCGGCTGAAGAAGCGAGCGGAAAAGCGGGCCATCTTCGATAAAGAAAAGAGGAAGCTCCTGGAGGCGCGCGCCAAGATGCTCCGCCAGCTCTCCGACATCGACAAGAAAACCGCGTCCGATCTGAAGAAGGCAATCAAAGCTTCAAACGAGGCAACTGCGGGTGCTGTCATAGTGAAGCCGATCGCCTCGCCGGATCGAAGCCAGATCAAAGCGGTAATCTCCAAACACTTCTCGACCCAGCGCGGTCAAGTATTCTCGGCCATCGATCAAGATGACTTCAGCGTCGCGTCATTCGTGGCGGCAGCGCGATCAGGCCTGGACGCCATCTCTGCGCTCAGCATCACTGGAGCTCAGGCGAAAGCCATCGTCGATTGCGGGGAACCTCTGTTCCGAGAGCTCGAAGAGCAGACCGTCGGATTGGCCGTGGAGGTGCAGCTGAACGTCGCCATCAAAGGTCAACCAGCGACCTGGCGTCGCCTTGAAGACCTGTCGAAGGGCCAGCGAGCGACTGCCCTCCTGCTGCTCCTGCTCGGAGCGTCTATGAGCCCTCTGGTCATCGACCAACCCGAGGACGATCTAGACAACCGATTCGTTTACGACGGAGTTGTCCAGAAGCTGCGATCCTTGAAGGGAACTCGGCAGCTGATCGTCAGTACGCACAATGCCAATGTTCCCGTGCTTGGAGACGCCGAGTTGGTCGTGACACTCGAAGCCGATGGACAGCACGGGCGAACGGTAGCCGATGGCGTCGGATCGCTCGACGACCCGACGGTCCGAAAGTACGCGGAAGACCTGCTCGAAGGCGGACGTGCGGCGTTCGATGCACGAAAACGCCTCTACGACTTCTGACAGCGCATGCCAATTTCATCGCTGCTCGCTGCGAAGGCAGCATCATGACGGACCAGCCTGAGCCTTCAAGACACCAAGAGATTAGTGCGGTTGCGCAGCAGATGCTTGCGCTCGGCGAGTCAGGCCGCTACGAGTTCAAGCGCGACGTTGAAGCTGTCACGGTTGGCCTACTCGCTGCCCTCGCAAACTGGGTGGCCGCTGAACCGGACCGTGAGGTCGCCCACCTTCTCGTCGGGGTAGATGAGGTCGAGGACAAGACCACGGGGCTCGTGCACGGGCAACCCTTCGGACTGCCCAGAGGTCTCGACAAGGCCGTGTCCCGTATCCAAGATGTGGCGAGCAAGACACGACCAGTCCCGGTCGAAGTCTTCATCGTGGAGGAGGGCGTAGCCGAGCCAACGCCGTTCGTCCGCGTAGAGGTTCGCCCGACCATGCCACCACACTTCGATGACCAGGGCCGTCGCCAAACTCGGCAGGGCCGGTCCACGCGCGCGCTGACAGATGAGGAGCTGCTACGCATCTACCTGGACCGCGAAGCGGGTAGTTTCGCGATGCGCTTCCGCCAGGTCAGTGATGAGCTTCGTTCAGCTGTCGGTGCCGTGGGCAGCCAGGTCGACCAGATCGCTGAAGGGATCGAAAACAACGTCGCTACACCAATCCTGGCGCTGACCAGAACCACACAAGACGCCGCAGACGCGGCAGAGTCCGCTTCATCTTCCGCAGATTCCGCTGCGTCTTCAGCCGACACCGTGTCCTACGAAGTCGAGCATGTACAACGCATCGTTCGTGAGCTTCAGCGAGTCGTCGAGGACATCCAAGACGACTCCACTCAGAACCTGGCGTACAGAGTCATGCGGCTACGGCGAAAGGTCTGGTGGAACTTCACTGTCGACACGTGGGAGCACAAGTCCAAGCGCGCGGATCAGTTGGAGGCTCGGCTCCGTGAGCTCCTCTCCGGCGAGGTCTCCCTTGAGGCAGACCGCAACACCTGGGAGCTGCGAGTCTGGCAAGACCTACTCAAGGATCGCCGTGCACAGCGCGGTGAACGGGGCACGCAGAAGTGGTGGGATGCAGCGATCCGCGAAGTCATCTCGTTCATGGAGAGCCCTGCGTACGCCGCACCCGACCTGCCTGAGCTTCGTGCCGCGCTCAAGGCCGACCTGGACCACGAGATCGACCATCCCGATAGTGTCACGAACCTGTTCCGCAGGCTCTTGGGGGACTCATAGGCATTCGCCTGAAGCGGGGCGCCTGCTCACCGATACTCCGGCCCGTGACGTCACAGTAAGTCCTTGGTGTGCGTCCACACAGTCATCCGATGTATCTCGAACCTGCGGCAGATGGAGACCACGCTCTCGCCGTTCGTGCGGGCAGTTCGGATAGCGTCCACTTGGCTCTCCGTGAGGGGTGTTCTAGCTCGTCTCCTAGGGTTCGCGACCACCCCCGGCTTATCATCAGCGGCACTGACCGGCCCGTTGTCGAGAGCGTGTTTCGCCTGACTCCACGCGGAACTGAGCCGATCGAGCCTCTGCCAGGTGTTCGGTTTGAGTCCACCCGCGTCCACAGGATCGAGAAGCCCCCGGCACCTGCCGGGGGCTTCTTCTTTTCCTGCGTTGTCAGTCGAGATCGATCTCGTAGTGGATCATCCCCGACCGGGAGGCGACGCGATCGTAGAGGCCGCGGGCGGTGGTGTTCGATTCCGCCGTGAGCCAGTAGAGCTTCGCTGAGCCGTGCTGCTCGGCCCAGGCACGTACGTGAGCGATCAGTACCCGGCCGACTCCGCCGCCACGAACCCCGGGAGCGACGAAGAGGTCCTCGAGGTAGCAGTAGTCCGTCATCGTCCACGTTCCCTGGTGTGTCAGCCAGTGCACGATGCCGACCGCGGCGCCGCGGTCGTCGCGCGCGATCGCTCCGCGGATGCCGGACCCGGGGTCGACGAGCCTTCGGAAGGTCGCCGCGGTGGTCGCGTCATCCAGGTCGGTCTCGTAGAAGGCCAGGTATGCCCTCCACAGGGCGTCCCATTCGGCGCGGTCGTCGGCAGTGATCGGCGCGATCGTCGTCATGAGTCGAGGGTAGCGAGTGTGGGCGGAGACGTCATTCGACAGGACGCAGTGCCTGCAGGATCGTGGCGTGCCGCACGAGGAAGGTGCGCTCATCGAGCTTCTTGCGACGCAGCCAGGCGGTGACCTCGTCGTTATGCTTGCTCGCATTGCAGGAGGCGCACGCCGGGACCACGTTCTGGAGCGTGTAGCGGCCGCCGCGCGACACGGGCTGGATGCAGTCGCGCTGCAGAGCGGAGCCTTCGCCGCCGCAGTAGGCGCATCCGCCCCAGGCCTCCCTGAGGTCGTACCACTGCTCGTCGGTGAGGTCGTTGTCGACGCGCGCGAGCCGATTCTGTCGGCGCTTGGCGTAGCGTGCACGGGTCGCCGGCGACACATTGGCGGAAGAGACCTTGCGGCGGCGGCGCATGGCCCGATGTTATCGCGGTGGGGAGCGGCGGTCAGCGCGGGTCGGTGGACCGTCGAGGGATCAGACGCATGGGCACGACCACGCTCTCGGGCTCGCGTGTGCGATCGGCGAGGCGCGTGACGGCGAGGCGGGCGGCGATCCGGCCGAGCTCGTCGACCTCGCCGGACACGACGCTGATGCCGAGCACTCGAGCCCATTCCGGATCGTCGAAGCCGATCACGGCAGGTGGTGCGTCACTCTCAGCGATCTCCTCCATGACGCCGAGCAGCACCCGGTTGTTGCCCGCGACGATCGCGGTGGGCGGGTTGTCGAGAGAGCGCAGCTCGCGCACGCTCGCGCGGGATGAGGCGACGGCGTGCGCGTCGGTTCGGAGGAACTCGCGCCACTGGACGTCGGAGTCGTCGAGGACATCGCCCATACCCGCGAGGCGCTGACGGTAGGTGGGGAGCCAGGCGTAGTCGCCGATGAACGCGATGCGCCGGTGGCCGCGCTCGATGAGGTGCCGTGCGACCAGCCGACCGCCTTCGCGATTGTCGAAGACGACGGAGTCGGCGGCGACGTTCTCAGCCGGACGGTCGACGAAGACGACCGGGATGCCGCGAGTCTGCAACTGCGCGTAGTCGCTGTGGTCGACCATCGACGACACGGTGATGACGGCCTTCGTCTGACGATCGGCGAGGTCGAGCGCCACGCGCTTCTCCTGCTCCGGGGATTCGCGCGAGTTCGCCACGGACAGGTGCATGCCCCGTGGTCGGATCTCGTCTTCGACGGCTTGTGCGAGTGCCGAGTAGAAAGGGTTCGTGAAGTCGCCGGTGATGAGACCGATAGAGTCGGCGAGGCGTCCACTGGCCAGGAGGCTGGCGGCGGCGTTGCGCTGGTAATCGAGATCTGCGGCCGCTGCGAGCACGCTGTTGAGGGTCTTCTCACTCACATACGACTCCCCGCCGAGCGCACGCGAAGCCGTCTTCAGACTCACCCCGGCACGGGCGGCGACCTGCGCGAGCGTGGGGCGAGGGGCAACCCCGTCGTCTTCTGGTCTCATCGTCTTCCTTGCCGCGCTTCGAGCGATCTGCTCATTATGACGCGTGCGGAGACAGGAGATGCACCTTCCCCACGCCGCGACCGCTGTGATAGGTTCCTCATCATATGACAGCGATGTCATACCGCCCCGCGCAGGCTCACCCGGCATCTGCGACAGGCGAACGACACACAGTGGTGGAGTTTGAGGAGCACATCATGACGGTTGCCCGTCCGAGAAGAGAACGACCCCTGAGCCGCGGCTGGATCGCTGCAGGCGCAGCCCTGACGGTGACCCTCGCGATGCTGACGCCCATGCCGGCGGCAGCCGCCGCAGGAGGCGCCTTCTCATCGTCATTCGAGTCTGCCGATGCCGCCCCCGTGCTCACGGGAACGGGTCAGCCCGTCAATGTGACCGGCAGCCGTTTCGTGCCGGGCAGCATGCTGCCGAGCATCGCGCCGAACGGTGTGACCGCGTCGGCCGAGAATCCTCCCAACGAGGCCGCGACGTTCGCCGCCGACGCGAACGCGTCGACCAAGTGGCTCGCCTTCGCACGCACGGGCTGGATCCGGTACCAGCTCACGGCTGCGCAGCCCCTGCTCCGTTACACGCTCACGTCGGGCGCTGATGCCCCCGAGCGCGACCCCAAGAACTTCCGGGTGCAGGGATCCGACAATGGCACCGACTGGACCACCGTCGACGAGCGCACGGACGAGATGTTCACCGGTCGCGGCCAGACCCGCACTTTCGACCTCGCCGCTCCGAGCGCCGCATATCAGTACTACCGGCTCGAGGTCCTCGAGACCCGCGTCGCCACGACGGGACTCGTTCAGCTCGCCGACTTCGAGCCCCTCACGGCGACCGACGGCGTTCCTGTCGCGCAGGATCTGCGCCTCGCCATCGGCAACGGCCCCACGGCATCCGACACCGCGAAGACCGGCGTCGGTTTCACCGGTACCAAGGCCGTGCAGTACTCCGGCCGCCATCTGGCCGACGGGCCCGCCTCGTCGACCAGCACCCTGTACAGCGACGTCGACATCGACGTGGCTGCGGACAGCGAGCTCTCCTACCTCGTGTTCCCTGTGCTCGACGGTGAGCAGACCTATGCTGCGACGTTCGTCGCTGTCGACCTCGCGTTCGACGACGGTACGACGCTCTCGGCGAGTGGTGCCGTCGACACCTATGGATACGGCACGGATGCGCGCCAGCAGGGACTCTCGAACGCGCTCTGGCCGAACCAGTGGAACAAGGTGACCGTCGACCTCGGCTCGTTCGAGGGGCGCACGATCGACGACATCCTGTTCACCTACGACCACCCGGGATCCGACGTGAAGGGCATCGAGGTGCCCACCGGAGCGACCTCCTTCACGGGCTGGCTCGACGACGTCGAGATCGGTGTCGCCGCCGCACGGGACACCTCGGACGGCTTCGTCTCCTATGTGGACACCCGTCGGGGCACGAACTCGACCGGCGGCTTCTCGCGCGGGAACAACCTGCCTGCCACCGCCTGGCCCAACGGATTCAACTTCATCACACCGATGACCAACGCCGACAACGTCGGGACGATCTACCAGTACCAGCGCGCGAACAATGCGCAGAACAGGACCGGTCTCAACGGCATCGGCTTCTCCCACCAGCCCAGCATCTGGATGGGAGATCGCAACCAGATCGCCGTTCTTCCCGCCGCGAACGCCAATCCCACCTCGAATCTGAACGACCGCAGGCTCACGTTCTCGCACGAGAACGAGATCGCGCGCCCCGACATCTACGACGTCACGTTCGACAACGGCATCCGCACTGCGGTGACAGCCACCGATCATGGCGCGATCTATCGGTTCGAGTTCGCAGGTGATGCGAGCTCGATCCTGATCGACCAGCTCGTCGACTCGTCGAAGCTGACGATCTCGGGCGACACGGTCAGCGGCTGGGTCGACGGCGGATCCGGGTGGCCGGGGCGCACGCGTATGTTCGTCTACGGCACGTTCGACCGCGCCCCGTCCGCGGCGGGACCCACCACGGTGGGTAACCGCAACGCCACCGCGCGCTATGCGGCATTCGATACGACCAGCGACCGCACGGTCGAGCTGCGGCTGTCGTCGTCGTTCATCTCGCAGGAACAGGCCGAGAAGAACCACGGCTTCGAGGTCGAAGGCGTCTCCTTCGATGAGGCGCATGCCGCCGTCAAGGATGCGTGGAACGAGCGACTCTCCGTCGTGCATGACGTCAAGGGGGCCAGCGACACCCAGCTCGTCACCCTCTACTCGAGTCTCTACCGACTGAATCTGTACCCGAACTCGCAGTTCGAGAACACGGGTACCGAGACAGACCCCGTCTTCAAATACGCGAGCCCTGTGTCGGCGACGACCGGGCAGGCCAGCGACACCCAGACCAACGCCAAGATCGTCGACGGCAAGGTCTATGTGAACAACGGCTTCTGGGATACCTATCGAACCGCGTGGCCGCTGTACTCGTTGCTCTACCCCGAGGTTACAGAGGAGCTCGTCGACGGTTTCGTGCAGCAGTATCGCGACGGCGGCTGGGTCGCCCGATGGTCCTCCCCCGGCTATGCGGATCTCATGACCGGCACGAGCTCCGACGTCGCCTTCGCGGAAGCGTATCTCGCCGGCGCCCTCAGCACCGATACGGCACTCGAGGCGTACGACGCCGCGGTCAAGAACGCCACGGTGCTCCCGGCATCCAACGCCGTCGGCCGCAAGGGCCTCGGCCAGTCGATCTTCCTCGGGTACACCGAGGAGACGACGCACGAGAGCGCATCCTGGGGCCTCGAGGGCTACATCAACGACTTCGGGATCTCGGAGATGGCGAAGGCCCTCTCCGAGGACCCGAACACCCCGGCCGATCGCGTGGCGCAGCTCGAGGAGGAAGCCACGTACTTCGAGGCGCGCGCCGAGCACTACGTCGAGATGTACAACCCCGAGGCGGGCACGTTCACCTCCCGCAATGCCGACGGCACCTGGACCTCGGGCGCCGACTTCGACAAGAAGGCCTGGGGCGGTGCCTTCACGGAGGCGAGCGCGTGGACCTTCGGGTTCCATGCTCCGCACGACGTGGACGGCCTGGCCGCCCTCTACGGCGGGCGCCAGGGACTCGTCGACGTGATGCACGACTTCCTCACCACGCGAGAGAAGGCCGACTACTCCGGCATCCACGAGGCGAGGGAAGCGCGCGACGTGCGACTCGGGATGCTCGGCATGTCGAACCAGATCGCACATCACATCCCCTACGTGCTCGCCGAAGCCGGTGACCCGTCGGGGGCGCAGGAGCTGATCCGCGACATCCAGGACCGTCTCTTCGTGGGTTCCGACATCGGCCAGGGGTATCCGGGCGACGAGGACAACGGCGAGTTCTCGGCCTGGTACGTGTTCTCGGCGCTGGGCTTCTACCCGCTCGAGGTCGGCTCCGGCGACTACACCATCGGCTCACCGCTCTTCGACAGTGCGACGCTCTCGATCGGTGACAAGGAACTGGTGATCAACGCTCCCGGAGCATCCGCGGGCGACAAGTACGTCGCAGGCGCCAGCATCAATGGCACGGCGATCACCGAGACGACGTTCGACGGCGACCTGGTGCGCGACGGCGGCACGCTCGACTTCACCATGAGCGCGACGCCTTCGACCTGGGGCGCCAAGGACCTCGACGAGAAGCTCGACGTGCCCACCACGCTGGTGGATGCGACGAAGGTCGGCCGCGGAGTTCTGGCGGCGACTGACGGCACCCCCGTCGGTGCTCTGGCCGACGACAGCATGAACTCGAAGGTCTCGTTCTCGGGCGACACCGCCGAGCTCGTCTGGACCTCGCAGTCCGGACCCGTCTCCATCGGTCAGTACACGCTCACCAGCGCGGCGAAGACGAATGCCCCGTCCAGCTGGAAGCTGGAGGGTTCGCTCGACGGCAGCACGTGGACCGAGCTGGACAGTCGCTCCGGTGAGTCGTTCACGTGGGACTCGCAGACGCGCCCCTTCACGGCCGCGAACCAGGATGGCTACACGAGCGTGAGAGTGACGTTGAAGACGGATGCGGCGACGCTGGCACTGTCGGAGATCGAGCTCTTCGCCTCCGCCTCGGCGGCAGACGGATTGTCGATCGCGCCCGGTGCGCCGCAGGGTGTGGCGGTCGACCGCGAGTTCTCCGGCCCGCTCGCGACCGTGGTCGGGACGGAGACCGAGGCCTCCGGCTACACCGTCACCGTCGACTACGGTGATGGCGCTCCGGTAGATGAGGTGAAGCTGATGCGCGACGACCTCGGCGGATGGAAGGTGAGTGCGCCGCACACCTTCACGGTGCCAGGCACTTACTCGGCCGCCGTCACGGTGCGGGACTCGGCAGGTGCGGTGGCTCAGACCACCGCGACGGTCACCGTGTTCCGAGACGAGACGCTGAACGGCGCCTTCAACAACGTCTGCATCGGCGACCTCGGTGTCACGGCTGCGAACTGCGATTCACAGGGCCACGGCTACTTCCGCGACAAGATCAACGCCGACGGGTTCGTGCAGGGTCAGACCCTCACGGTCCCCGGGACGACGCTGACCTACGACCTCCCGGCGATCCCGGCGGGGGCTCCCGACAACATCACAGGTGAAGGACAGACGGTCAAGGTGTCGTTCGGTAGCGGCGCGAAGCAGATCGCGTTCATCGGAACGGCCACCGAGAGCAATCGCGACTCCATCGCGACGCTGCACTTCACCGACGGCTCGACGCAACAGGTGACGATCAGCCTCGGCGACTGGGTCGGTGCATCAGGGAATCCGTACAAGAGCAATACCGTGCTCGCCGTCTCGGAGGGACGCCTCTCGGGAACCGGTGCTGAGGGGTCGGTCAAAAACACCGCCATCTATGCCACGGCTCCGATCGATCTCGCGGTGGACGAGGACGGTGTCGCCAAGGTCGTCGAGTCGCTCACGATGCCGAAGGAGGCCGGCTCGCTCAACGATGGACGCGTGCACATCTTCGCGATCGCCTCCGATGGCGAGCATGCGGCCATGGAGCCGCTGAGCGTCACGGCTGCCGCTGTGGGAGAGCAGATCGCGGGCGAGGAGTTCGAGGCGTCCCTCGCCGTCATCGCGGGCGGACAGGGTGAGACCTCGGCGGTCGTGAACTGGGGAGACGGCTCACCCGTCGCGCCGGTTTCGATCGTGGACGGCGCCGTCACCGGCACCCACACCTACTCCGTCGCCGGCGCCTATGCGGTGACGGTGACGGCGGACGACGGGGTGCGGTCGGCTGGGGCGCAACTCGAGATCGCGGTCGTCGATCCCGAGCCCGAGTACACACCCGAGATCCAGGTGACTCCCACGGCGACGCCGGGCGACACCCTGACGATCACCGGAACGGGCTTCGCGCCGAAGGAGAACGTCTCTATCCGCATCGACGATGAGACCCCGGTACAGACATCGGCCGACGAGAGCGGTCGTCTCGATGCCGACCTGATGGTGCCGGTCGATGCGATCGATGGTTCCCACCCGGTGATCGCGCTCGGCGAGGTCTCTCAGGTCGAGGCTCGTGCCTCTGTTCTGGTCGCTGCCGATCCGCAGGCCCCGCGCAAGACCTCGGTGGCGCTCGCGGCCGGGGCCGACGATCCGGTTGCCGGCGAGTCGATCCCCCTGGTGGCGACGGTGAAGCCTGCGGGTGCCGCCGGCAAGGTCGACTTCTTCGAGGGGGACGATGTCGTGGGCTCGGCCGAGGTCACCGGCGGTACGGCCACTGCCGATGTCACCATTGCGGCCTCGGGCGTGCACACCTACGTGGCGCGCTTCATCCCGTCCGACGAGACGGCCTACCGTGGCTCGGAGTCGTCACCGCTCACGATCGACGCGCGCGACACCCCGGTGCTGCAGGCGGAGCTCGTGATCGGAGCGAGCACGGTGGCGCAAGGCGGCACCGTGCAGGTGACGGGGCGGGGATTCGGCTCCGGAGAGACCATCTCGCTCACGCTCCACTCCGAGCCCCTCCACCTGGCTGAGGTCGTCGCCGACGCGAACGGTGCGTTCCGCGTGGAGGTGACGATCCCGGCAAAGGCGGAGGTCGGTGACCACACGCTGATCGCCGTGGGAGCACGCACAGGACTGACAGCACAAGGAGACCTCACTGTCACGGCCGCGGCGGGCGCAGGTGGCGGTCTCGCCGGCACCGGTGGTGCGGTTCCGGCCGCGGTGATCGCGATCCTGTTCCTGCTCGTGGTGACCGGGGGTGTGCTCGTGACCCGTCGGCGCCGCATGGAGTCCTGACCCCTTGCGAGAAGAGGCCGCCCTCCCCGTGATCGGGGAGGGCGGCCTCTCAGGCTGATCGAGCGAGGCTCAGATCACCGAGGTGAGCTCGTGCGGCGCGACGTTCAACCGCTCTCCCCCGTCGGCCGTGACCACGACGATGTCCTCGACGCGGGCACCCCATTCGCCGGCGAAGTAGATGCCGGGCTCGATGCTGAACGCCATGCCCTCGCGCAGCACCAGATCGTTGCCCGGGGCGATGTAGGGCTCCTCATGCACCGAGACGCCGATGCCGTGCCCCGTGCGGTGCAGGAAGGCCTCACCCAGGCCCGCCTCGGCGAGCACGCTACGCGCCGCGGCATCGACCTCGGCTGCGGTGATTCCTGGACGCACGGCATCCACGGCCGCCTGCTGCGCTCGCACGAGAACCGC
>NZ_JAGYWT010000170.1:0-5017 GCF_019279095.1 Microbacterium sp. BF1
AGGAACGAGATCGTGCCGACCCCGACGTTCCGTGCCATGACGTCGGCGAGCACGTCTTCGGCGTCGACGGTGTCGCTATCGGCGTCCGATGCGCTGGCCGTGAGCACCTGCTTGAGGGATGCCGCGGCCTCGCCGCTCTGCGACGAATGCGCTTCGTCGGCGATGACCGCATAGCGGCGACCGGCGAGTCCGGTGTGCTCCTCGATGGTGTCGAGCGCATGCGGGAAGGTCTGCAGCGTCACGCCGATGATCTGCTTGCCGGCTAGCAGTGCCTCAGCGAGCTGCGCCGACTTCGATGCATCGCCGCCACGCGTGATGGGTTGGAACACCCCTGAGGTCGTCTCGAGCTGTTCGACCGCACGCTGCAACTGCCCGTCGAGCACCTGGCGGTCGGAGACGACGATCACTCCGTCGAATACTTTCTGCCCGTCGGCGTTGTGCAGCTGCGCCATCCGGTGCGCGGCCCACGCGATGGAGTCGGTCTTGCCGGAGCCCGCGGAGTGCTGGATCAGGTAGTTGTGGCCGGGGCCTTCGGCGAGCACCGCGCTTTCGAGCTTCGACACCGCCCGCCACTGGTGATACCGCGGACACCGCAGTGCCTTGTCGTAGGTCTTTCTGCCGTCGATGGGATCGGTCTTCTCGGTGAACCGGTAGTGCAGGAACCGACCGACGAGGTCGAGCCATGTTCCGCGTTCGAGGGTCTCTTGCCAGAAGTACGCGGTAGGGCTCGTGCCCGGCATCGCGGCGTTGCCGGCACCGTTGTTCTTACCCCGGTTGAAGGGTAGGAAGCGTGTGTTCGGCCCGTCGAGCTTGGTCGTCATGTGCACCTCTTCGTTCGTGACGACGAAATGCACCAAGGCACCACGCCCGAACGACAGCAGCGGTTCGCCTTCGGGCTTACGGTCTTGTGCGTACTGCTTCAGCCCTGCGGCGAGGCTCTGTGTGAGGTCGGTCTTCAGCTCGATGGTCGCGACGGGCAGACCGTTGACGAACAGCACCAGGTCGATGCGGTTCGTGTGCTTCGTCGAGTACGTCACCTGCCGCATGACCCGCAACCGGTTCGCCGCGAATCGCTCGACCGTCGTCGGGTTCAGCGATGTCGCCGGACGCGCCTGGAACAGCGAGAACTTCGCGTTCAACGCCCCCACCGACGACCTCAGCACGCCGAGCGTGCCGCCGCCGTTCATGGTGTCGTTTGCCTGCGCCGCCACCAGGCGATCGAGGATCTGCTTGCGGCCGAGTTCGCGGGATGCTTCGGATGCTCCCGGCTTCACTAGCTTCTCGAGCTGCTCCGGCTGCGTCGCCTCGAGCCACGCGAACACGTCGCTAGGGAACAGCGCCCGCTCACGGTCGTATCCTTCGGCGGTCGGTGAATACTCCCATCCGTGCGCCGCCAGGTGCTCGCAGAGCTCGGTCTCGAATGCTTCCTCGTGCTGTATCGCCACACCTTCACTCTGGCAGTCGGCGGCGAGGATTGTCGAAGACGACGCCGTGACGTGCGTTATGCGAGGCCGCGCACGTCGATCTTGCCGGTGACCGCGGCGGAGATCAGCGCCGCCCGCCGCTCCTTCGACAGCGCGATGGCTTCGCGCGCGTCGGCGATGGTTGCGTCGATTTCGGCGGTTTCGTGATCAAGGTAGTCGGCGATAAGGGATTGCTCGCCACTGGGCGGCAGTGGAGCCGCTTCGCTGAAGTAGCTCGACTGGTCTAGATTCTGAATCCCCGTCGACTGCTTCACAGAGCGCGCTGTGAGGCGTCGGCCGTAGTTCGAGCCGTGAACGTAGGTCCAGTAATGCGGGTCCATTCCGGCGCGGAGTTGAACACGGGCTACGAAGTTCGACGCCACCGCCGGTTCGTCTCGGTCATAGAGAACCACAAATCCAACTGGCGACTTCTCTCCCCCACCGCTTTTCTCTAGGAGAAGGTCCCCCTTCCTGAGCACACGCCCCTCTCGCTCCGATGTCGTGATGGCCCGGTACGTGACGGCGCGGTCATGAACTCGTTGCAATGGCCGGTCAAAGTCCGCGACACGAACGCAGCGAATATCGTCGTCGCTGCCAGGCTCATCGCCCCAGACACCGTTCTTCGTTGAAGCTACCGAAGATCCAATGCGTCCGACAGCCCAGTGCGCCGGCACCTCGCCGAGCCACTCGATGCCACTGTCCTTCATCGGGGCGGAGGGGTCGAGGCCCCTGGTCACGGCATGGGTGATGGTCGCGGCGCGGCGCTCAATGAGCAACCCGATGAGCTCTTCTTGATCCGCGATGAACGCGTCGATCTCCGCCGTCTCCCGATCCAGAAAATCGACGATGTCGTCTTGTGAATCGCGTTCGGGAATGTCGACCTTAATCGAGCCCAGTTCATCGAGGCCGATGCGCGGAGTGCGCACATTGGATCCGTCCAACGAACCGATGCCGCGCAGGAGCTTCGTTATTTGCCCAACGAACCAGCTTGTCTTGATCAGATAGACAAGGAACTTGGGAGAGGCGAGATCGGTCGCTCGCATGACGAGGTAGTCCGGACTAACGAGGCCGGCGACTGAAGCAACTCCAACCGCTCCTTTGTAGGCGCTCATGCGATTGAGAACAAGGTCACCGGGGCGACACGTCTTGTAGATTCCCAAGTCAGCCGCGCGCGGCTCCGCGTCATCGAGTTCGGAGCGGGGCACGACGCCCCGGTACTGGGACACTGAAAGCAGCGGTAATTCCGCGGACCGAGAACCTGCCCGAAGGTCTACGGGGCGAAAAGTGGCCCACATTGGGATAACTGTCATGCCTTCACCGCCGCGAGGCGTGCCCGAATCCGCCCGAGCACGATGTCCAGATCAGCGTCGATCTCGGCGAGGGAGCGCGGGGGCACGTACTGGTAGAAGTGTCGGGTGAAGGGGATCTCGCATCCGTCCTTCGTCTTCGACTCGTCGATCCAGGCATCCGGGGCGAATGGGGTCACCTCACGCGCGAAGTACTCGTGGATGTCTTCGTTCCACGGCACGTTCTCGGTATCGCGGAGGGTCGCATCTGGTTCGGGGCGCTTCTTCGCGTCGAGCACGATGGGCGCGTTCTCGTCGCGCTCTGACAGTGCAGCGATGAGAGCCTTCAGCTGTGGTGGGGTGAGGTTCACACCGGCATCCGCGAGGCGAACGGCGAGAACCTTGCGGAACGCGGGCAGATCGGTGATGGGCTCCTCATCACCCTCGGTGGCCGATGCCGCCTGCTCAACGACCGCGACGAGAGGCGCAAGGTCTACCTTCGCCAGCGGCTTCGCGTCACTTGCGCTCGTGAGGCGCTCGGTGGTGAGCGCCCAGTTCAGGCGCAGGGGGCGTTCGACGGTGATGGTGCGGTAGAAGAAGTCCTCATTCGCGAAGGTCTTCGAGCGGAGGTCATCCTCTTCGCCTTCGTAGAGCTTCACGAGCGTGGCGATGTCGTCGGGTCCGAGCTCGTTCCGCTTCGAGCCAAGGCCCTTGCGCATCTTGCGGAAGAGCTTTGTGCCGTCGACGAGCTGCACGCGGCCGACGCGCTCCGCGCTCTTCTTCGTAGAGAGCACCCAGATGTAGGTCGCGATGCCCGTGTTGTAGAACATGTCGGTCGGCAGCGCGATGATCGCCTCAAGCAGATCGCGTTCGAGCACCCACTTGCGAATGTTCGATTCACCAGACCCGGAGCCGCCGGTGAAGAGCGGGCTGCCGTTGAGGACGATCGCGGCGCGGCCGCCGCCGTCTTCGGCGGTGCGCATCTTTGAGATGAGGTGCATCAGGAAGAGCATCGACCCGTCCGAGACTCGGGGCAGGCCCGGGCCGAAGCGCCCCGCATAGCCGCGCTGGGTGTGCTCCTCGGTGACGGCCTTCTGCTGCTTCTTCCAATCGACGCCGAACGGCGGGTTAGACAGGCCGTAGCTGAAGGTGGCGCCGGCATGACCGTCGTTGATGAGGGTATCGCCGAAGAAGATGGCGTCGACCGACTGGCCCTTCACCGTCATGTCGGCCTTACAGATCGCGTATGACTGCGGGTTGATCTCCTGGCCCGCGAGAGTCAGCGTCGCGGTCGGGTTCGCGCTTCGGATGTGGTCTTCGGCGACGGACAGCATGCCGCCGGTGCCCGCGGTCGGGTCGTAGACCGAGCGGACGACGTTGGCTTTTGCGAGCGTGTCGGACTCGGGCGCGAGCAGGATGTCGACCATCAGCTCGATGACATCACGCGGGGTGAAGTGCTCACCCGCGGTCTCGTTCGAGGCCTCCGCGAACTTGCGGATCAGCTCCTCGAAGATGTGCCCCATCTCTTCGTTCGGAACGGTCGCCGGCGATAGATCGACGGCAGCGAACCGCTGCGTCACGTGGAAGAGCAGGTCGTGCTCATCGAGCTCGGCGATGCGGTCCGAGATCTTGTACTTGTCGAAGATGTCTTTCACGTTCTCCGAGAAGCCGGTGACATAGTCGGAGAGATTCGCCGCCAGGTTCCCCGAATCACCGAGCGCGGTCTTCAGATCGAACCGCGACTCGTTCCAGAACGAATACTCGTGTCCGGCCCGGGTGCGCAGCAACGACGCACGCACGGGGATGCTGTCGGCCGCCGCCCGCTCGACCGCGGCGAATACGGCCTGCTTCGTCGGCGCGAGCACCGCATCCAGGCGCCGCAACACCGTGAAAGGCAGGATGATGTCGCCGTACTGATGAGCCTTGAAGCTCCCCCGCAGCAGGTCTGCGATCGACCAGATGAACGTGGCGTGGTTGTTGCTCACAGTGGTTTTGTACTCCTCGATCAATCTCGTTTGAAGTCTAGATCGCGCTCAAGTGTTCGGCGGCGTGTGGTTCCCGCTCACCGTCGTCGCGGGCGTCGACGGGCGTCGCGCGTTGGGGCGGGGGAGATCAACTACCTGCACCTCTTCACGTTTTCCAATTCGCCGCGCAAGCATCTCCAGCCGCCGAGCTTCCGGCCAGGGGGAAGGATCCAGGGCGACGCCTTCGTCATCGCGTAATATCCGGGTCCTTGGCATAGATGATTGCTGTTGTCGGGCGCGATGC
>NZ_JAGYWT010000171.1:0-5012 GCF_019279095.1 Microbacterium sp. BF1
TCGGCCGCGTCGCCGAGGGCGAAACGCAACGCCCACGCCGGTGCCGGCACCCAGAACGGCCTGTGCATCCGAGCGGCCAGGGCTCGGCCGATGTCGTTCGCAGACGCCGGTGTCGGTCCCGTGAGGTTGACCGGGCCCGCGATCTTCTTGTCCAGGATGTGGCGGATCGCCCGCACCTCATCTTCGAGCGAGATCCAGGGCCAGATCTGCGTCCCGCGTCCGAGCGGCCCGGAGACGCCGAAACGGGTCAGCTGGATGAGCGGCTTGAGCACTCCGCGCCGGTGGATGACCGGCGCGGTGCGCAGCAGCGCGACCCGGGTGTGATCTTCGGCCTGACGCGCCTCGGCCTCCCAACGCACGGTCAGATCGGCCAAGAAGGTCTGCCCCGCAGCGGAGTCCTCGGTGAGGACCTCGCCGGGCGCAGAGCCGTAGTAGCCGACGGCCGATGCCGAGATGAGGGCCGGAGCGTCGGAGCGCAGTGCACGAAGCGCGGTGGTCAGGGTGCGCGTCGCTCCCAGGCGCGAGTCGATGAGCTCCTGACGGTAGCCACGCGTCCACGGGAGTCGTCCGACGCTGGCACCGCCGAGCGCGACGACCGCATCTGCTCCCGCCAGCACCTCCGGATCGAGCGCGCTCTCCCCCGGCTCCCACTGCGCCTCGTCCTCCGACCGCGGCGGGCGGCGGACGAGGGAGGTGACCTCGATGCCGTCGGCGCGCAGGGATGACGCGAGTGCGGAGCCGATGAGGCCCGATGCCCCGCTGATGACGATGCGTCGTGCCATGTGTGAGAGCTCCCGTTTCCGATCGCCGAGTCGTGTCGTGCGTTACAGCGTACGCGTCGGCGTGGACAGGCGCCGCCGGACAGGAGAATCGCTGCATGCTCCCGCGCAGCCCACCGGTGAGAGGGAAGGAGGAAGCCCCGTGCGGGCGTCGAGGTCTGCGAACAGACGGCCACCAGGTTCTGGGGGGTGTGGTGTGGGCCCTGCCGGGATCGAACCGACGACATCCACGGTGTAAACGTGGCGCTCTACCAGCTGAGCTAAAGGCCCTGGTGTCGTCAGTCTATCGGGAGGCCGATGCGCACCCGTGTCGTAGAAGAGGGATAGGCTGAATCCGGCGCGCGTTGTGCACAGCTGACAAGGCTGCCCGTGTCGCTTCCCGTTTCCTTGGCATGACCTGCCAGCTTGACGAAAGGTTCCCCCGTGACCGTGCACGACCAGGATCCGTACTCCCAGGGCCCCCTCGACAGCGATCCGGAGGAGACCGGCGAGTGGCAGCAGTCCCTCGATGAGCTGGTGGATGCCAAGGGCCACGGCCGCGGCCGCGAGATCATGCTCAGCCTGCTCAAGCGCTCGAAGGAGCTGCACCTGGGTGTGCCGATGGTCCCGACGACGGACTACATCAACACCATCGCATCGGAGAACGAGCCCGAGTTCCCCGGTGACGAGGAGGTCGAGCGCCGCTACCGCGCCTGGATCCGCTGGAACGCCGCGATCACGGTGCACCGCGCTCAGCGACCCGGCATCGGCGTCGGCGGCCACATCTCGACCTACGCCTCCTCGGCTGCTCTGTACGAGGTGGGCTTCAACCACTTCTTCAAGGGTGCGGACAACCCCGGCGGTGCAGACCAGATCTTCATCCAGGGTCACGCCTCCCCCGGTACCTATGCCCGGTCGTACCTCGAAGGACGCCTGACCGAGGACCAGCTCGACGGATTCCGCCAGGAGAAGTCGCACGCCCCCTACGGCATCCCGTCCTACCCGCACCCGCGCCTGATGCCGGAGTACTGGCAGTTCCCAACCGTGTCGATGGGCCTCGGCCCGATCAACGCGATCTACCAGGCGATGTCGAACAAGTACCTCGAGAACCGCGGCATCAAGGACACGTCCCAGTCGCGTGTCTGGGCCTTCCTGGGCGACGGCGAGATGGACGAGGTCGAGAGCCGCGGACAGCTGCAGGTCGCCGCCAACGAGGGCCTCGACAACCTGACGTTCGTCGTGAACTGCAACCTGCAGCGTCTCGACGGGCCCGTGCGAGGCAACGGCAAGATCATCCAGGAGCTCGAGTCGTTCTTCCGCGGTGCGGGCTGGAACGTCATCAAGGTCGTCTGGGGTCGCGAGTGGGACGACCTGCTCGCCCGCGACACCGAGGGCGCGCTGCTCAACCTGATGAACGTCACCCCCGACGGCGACTACCAGACGTACAAGGCCGAGTCCGGCGCGTACGTCCGTGAGCACTTCTTCGGCCGCGACGAGCGCGCCGCAGCCCTCGTCAAGGACTACTCCGACGACGACATCTGGAACCTCAAGCGCGGTGGCCACGACTACCGCAAGGTCTACGCCGCGTTCAAGGCAGCGACCGAGCACAAGGGCAAGCCCACCGTCATCCTCGCGAAGACCGTCAAGGGCTACGGCCTCGGTCCGCACTTCGAGGGCCGCAACGCGACCCACCAGATGAAGAAGATGACGCTGGACAACCTCAAGACGTTCCGCGACGCGATGCACATCCCGATCACAGATTCGCAGCTCGAGGAGAACCCGTACCTGCCCCCGTACTACAACCCGGGCCCCCAGGACGAGACGATCCAGTACATGCTCGAGCGTCGAAACGCGCTCGGCGGCTTCCTGCCGGAACGCCGCTCTACCCATGTCGGCCTTTCGCTGCCGGATGACACCGCCTACGCCCTGCCCAAGAAGGGCTCTGGCACGCAGGAGATCGCCACGACCATGGCGTTCGTCCGTCTGCTGAAGGACCTGCTGCGTTCCAAGGACTTCGGTCACCGCATCGTCCCGATCATCCCGGATGAGGCACGTACGTTCGGAATGGACGCCTACTTCCCTTCGGCGAAGATCTACAACCCGAACGGCCAGCACTACACCTCGGTCGACCGCGAACTCCTCCTCGCCTACAAGGAGAGCCCGCAGGGCCAGATCGTCCACGTCGGCATCAACGAGGCGGGCGCCGTTGCGGCGTTCACCGCGGCCGGCACGTCGTACGCCACGCACGGCGAGCCGCTGATCCCGATCTACCTCTTCTACTCGATGTTCGGATTCCAGCGCACGGGCGACGCCCAGTGGGCAGCCGGCGACCAGATGGCCCGCGGGTTCATCATGGGCGCGACGGCAGGGCGCACCACCCTCACGGGTGAGGGTCTGCAGCACGCCGACGGCCACTCGCACCTGCTCGCCGCCACCAACCCGGCGACGGTCTCGTACGACCCGGCGTACAGCTACGAGATCGCGCACATCATGCGCTCCGGTCTCGAGCGCATGTACGGCGGAAACCACGAAGACCCGAACGTTATGTACTACATCACGCTCTACAACGAGCCGATGGTGATGCCGGCGGAGCCGGAGAACGTGGACGTCGACGGCATCGTGCGCGGCATCCACCGCGTCTCGGTCGGCGAGGGCGAAGGCCCCCGTGCCCAGCTCTTCGCCTCGGGCGTCGGACTCCCCTGGGCCCTCGAGGCACAGCAGCTGCTGAAGAACGACTGGGGTGTGATCGCCGACGTCTGGTCGGTCACCTCGTGGACCGAGCTGCGCCGCGACGGCCTCGCCGCCGACGAGCACAACTTCCTGCACCCGGAGGAAGAGCCTCACACCGCGTACCTCACCCAGAAGCTGCAGGGCGCCGAAGGCCCCGTGGTCGCCGTCAGCGACTTCATGCACGCCGTGCAGGACCAGATCCGTCCGTGGGTGCCGAACCGCTTCGCCACTCTCGGCGCCGACGGTTTCGGCTTCTCGGACACCCGTGCCGCTGCCCGTCGCTTCTTCAAGATCGACGGCCCGTCGATCGTGGTGCGCACCCTGCAGTCGCTCGCCGAAGACGGGGTCGTCGACCGCTCGCTCGCCGCGCAGGCCATCCAGAAGTACAGCCTGCACGATGTGAACGCCGGCACCAGCGGCAACGCGGGCGGCGAAAGCTGAGCCCTCGGTGACAGGTTCTCCTCCTTCCGGCATGGACAAGGCCGCGACGCTCACCTGGCTGCGCCGGATCTCCGGTGACATCGCCTCGGTGACGATCAAGCGCCTGGAGGACACCCTCCCGTGGTACGCCGACATGCCACCAGCCCGCCGCTCTGCGGTCGGGCTGGTGGCCCAGGCGGGTATCACGTCGTTCATCCAGTGGTACGAGGACCCCACCTCCACTCCGTGGATCGCGGCGGACATCTTCGCGGCGGCTCCTCGCGAGCTGCTGCGAAGCGTGAGCCTCCAGCAGACTCTGCAGCTCATCCGCGTGACCGTCGAGGTCACCGAGGAGCGGGTCGCCGGGCGGGGGAACGATCTGCGCGAGGCGATCCTGCTCTACTCCCGCGACGTCGCCTTCGCGGCGGCCGACGTGTACGCGAGGGCGGCCGAGGCCCGCGGCCTGTGGGACGCGCGCCTGGAAGCACTCGTCGTCGACTCGATCCTCACCGGCGAGGCCGATGAAGAGCTGCCGAGCCGGATCGCCGCGCTCGGGTGGCACGGTCACGGCGAGGTCGCCGTCCTCGTCGGGACGACACCTCCGCAGTTCGACGTCGACCTGGTCCGCCGCACCGCCAGGAAGCTTGCCGTCGACGTGCTCATCGGTGTGCAGGGCTCCCGCCTCGTCCTGGTGCTCGGCCGCGCCAGGGTCGAGGGTCAGGAGGTCGAAGAGGAAGAACTCGGCTTCCAGGAGATCGCCGCCCGCCTGGAACCGTCGTTCGGGCCCGGATACGTCGTGCACGAACAGCTCGCGCGCCGTGGCCTCCAGGGAGCGCCCGTTGTCGAGGTAGCTCCAGAGGGTGGTGACCAAGTCGGTGGAGTGCGCCTGCAAGGGGCGGAAGATGCGCTCGATCAGCGTCTGCTTCGCCAACGGGTCTCCGGCGAGTGCGCGCTCTGGCAGCAGATCGTCGGCCTCGACCGGATGGGGTGCGCCGCGCCCTCGTCAAGGACTACTCCGACGACGACATCTGGAACCTCAAGCGCGGTGGCCACGACTACCGCAAGGTCTACGCCGCGTTCAAGGCAGCGACCGAGCACAAGGGC
>NZ_JAGYWT010000172.1:0-5003 GCF_019279095.1 Microbacterium sp. BF1
GCTCATCTGGATCAACACCCCGGGCAACCCGGACGGCCGCACCTGGACCGTGGACGAGCTCGCCGCAGCCGTGAGCCGCGCCCGCGAGCTCGGAGCCGTCCTGGCGAGCGATGAGTGCTATGCCGAGCTGGGGTGGGACGACGAGTGGGCGACCGAGCCGATCCCCTCGATCCTCGACCCGCGGGTGACCGGCGGAAGCCGTGCGAATCTGCTCAGCGTCTACTCCCTGAGCAAGCAGTCCAACCTCGCCGGATACCGTGCGGCGTTCGTGGCCGGCTGTGCGCGCATCGTGGGAGAGCTGCTCACGGCACGCAAGCACCTCGGGCTGATGCCGCCCGCACCGGTGCAGCACGCGATGGCGGTCGCTCTCGGAGACGATGAGCACGTCGCGGTGCAGAAGGAGCTCTACCGCACCCGTCGCGATGCCCTTCGTCCTGCGCTGGAGGCGGCGGGCTTCCGCATCGAGGGTTCCGAGGCGGGGCTGTACCTCTGGGCGACCGAGGGGCGCGACGCCTGGGAGTCGATGGCGCGACTCGCTGATCTCGGCATCCTCGCAGGCCCTGGGCCCTTCTACGGAGCCGACTCCGCACAGCATGTCCGGCTCGCACTCACCGCGCCGACCGCGCACGTCTGCGAGGCCGCGCGTCGACTCTCCACAACCGATATGGCAACCGATATGTAGGTTCCCTCCTCGGAGGGTCCTTCTGTTTGGCGGATGTCACAGTAGGCCTGTGTGACTACTAGGCTGTAAAGGCGATTCGGTCGTGACCCGACCTGGCGCTTGGGCGCCGTGAGATCGCCAGTTCAGGCTTGATCAAGATCTTGTTCGACATCACCGCGACGAGCGGGGGCGGACACAACGAGGAGGTCCGCGTGAGTGCAGCGGCAGACCAGACGGCGAAGCTGACGATCGGCGACACGACCGCCGAATTCCCGGTGCTGCGCGGCACGGCAGGGCACGACAGCATCGATTTCTCGACGCTGACCCGACAGACCGGATACACCGGCCTGGACTACGGTTTCGTGAACACGGCCTCCACGAAGTCCGAGATCACCTTCATCGACGGTGACAAGGGCATCCTGCGGTATCGCGGCTATCCGATTGAGCAGCTCGCGGGCTCCACCAGCTACCTCGAGGTCGCCTGGCTCCTGATCTACGGAGAGCTGCCGTCCGCCTCCGAGCTCGCGGAGTTCGACGAGAAGATCCGTCGTCACACGCTGCTGCACGAAGACCTCAAGCGCTTCTTCTCGGCTCTGCCGCACACGGCGCACCCCATGTCGGTGCTGTCTTCGGCCGTCGCCGCCCTCTCGACCTACTACGAGGGGCAGACAGACCCGCACAACCCGGAGCACGTCGAGCTGAACATGGTGCGCATGCTCGCCAAGCTCCCCGTGATCGCGGCCTACGCGCACAAGAAGAGCGTCGGCCAGGCGTTCCTCTACCCGGACAACTCGCTGAGCTTCGTCGACAATTTCCTGAAGCTGAACTTCGGTGTGCACAGCGAGGAGTACGAGGTCAACCCGGTGATGTCGAAGGCTCTCGAGCTGCTCCTCATTCTGCACGAGGACCACGAGCAGAACGCCTCCACGTCCACGGTCCGCCTGGTGGGCTCCACCGGCGCGAACCAGTTCGCGTCGGTCTCCGCCGGCATCCAGGCTCTCTCCGGCCCGCTCCACGGTGGTGCCAACGAGGCCGTGCTGACGATGCTCGGTCAGATCCGTGACTCCGGTCAGAGCGTCGCTCGCTTCGTCGAGCGCGTGAAGAACAAGGAAGAGGGCGTGAAGCTGATGGGCTTCGGCCACCGGGTCTACAAGAACTACGACCCTCGCGCCAAGCTCGTCAAGGAGGCCGCCGACGAGGTGCTCTCCTCCCTGGGCGTCACCGACCCTCTGCTCGACCTCGCGAAGGAGCTCGAGGAGCTCGCGCTGGCCGACGACTACTTCCGCGAGCGTCGCCTGTACCCGAACGTCGACTTCTACACCGGGGTCATCTACAAGGCCATGGGCTTCCCGACGCGCATGTTCACGGTGCTGTTCGCGATCGGCCGTCTGCCGGGCTGGCTCGCGCAGTGGCGTGAGCTGCAGCTCGACCCGCAGACCAAGATCGGTCGCCCGCAGCAGCTGTACACAGGAGCGCCCGAGCGTTCCTTCCCGACGCGCTGAGTTCAGACGAGAAAGCGCCCCTTCCGCACGACGGAGGGGGCGCTTTCGTCGTCTGGCAGCGACGCGGTGGATTCAGTCCGCACAACAGCGGACACTGGAGTCAGGACGGCGCCGTCACCGGCCAGTTCGAGCAGCACCTGCGGGCCGTCGCCGATCTTCCGCTCGGCAGCACGGCTCCTCGAGCCGCCTGGTCCGTGATGGTGAACATCCTCGGGGGGCCGGCCGAGGGCACGCTCGACGAGCGTTTCGGCGCGGCGATGACGGAGCACCCGCAGGCGAAGATCCACACCTACGGGAAGTCCCCGAGGCCCGGGCGCAAGGTCGGCCATGTGAATGTGGCCGACGACGATCTCGACGAAGCGGTGTACGTCGCGCGAGCTGCTGCCGCACACTTCCAGTGAGTCTCCGGGCCCGCCGGTGCCCGCGCGGGGACACAGATGCGCCACAAAAGGGGCGTGCCGTTCGGGGTTTCTCCCAGCGGCAGACCGTAGCCTGATCTGGTGACCGAGCCACTGCACTCCTCCGCCGAGCCTCTGGTCGGCGTCGTCATGGGATCCGACTCCGACTGGCGTGTGATGACCGACGCCTCTCAGGCGCTCACGGACTTCGGCATTCCGCATGAGGTCGAGGTGGTCTCGGCGCACCGGACGCCGGACAAGCTCATGTCCTACGCGCGCGAAGCGCGGTCGCGCGGCATCCGTGTGATCATCGCCGGCGCCGGGGGAGCAGCTCATCTTCCCGGCATGCTCGCTTCGATGACCCCTCTTCCCGTGGTCGGTGTCCCGGTCCCGCTCGCCTATCTCGACGGGATGGACTCGCTCCTCTCGATCGTGCAGATGCCCGCCGGCATCCCGGTCGCGACCGTGTCGATCGGCGGTGCCCGCAACGCCGGGCTTCTGGCCGCACGCATCCTCGGTATCGCCGACGCCGACCTCGCCGATCGGGTCGAGGAGTACGCGCGGGATCTCGAGGCGCAGGTCGAGGAGAAGAACGAACGGCTGAAGGGTTCGCTGTGACCCTTGCGCCACCGCGCGCAACACGGCGCCCGCTCATCGAGACCCGGCCCCTGCGGCATCCGGACGTCGCCGACCCGGGGATGATGGCCAAGCGCGGCTGGTGGCTCATCGGGATGAACGTCCTCCTCCCCGGATCGGCTCAGGCGCTCGCGGGCAGTCGACGTCTCGGCCGCTTCGGTCTCGGTGCGACGCTGCTCGCCTGGTTCCTCGTGATCGTGACCCTGGGTCTCGCGCTGTTCGCGCGCCCGGTCCTGCTGTGGTTCACGGTCACCGGTGGCTTCTTCTCGGCAGCGGTCCTTACCCTCGTCCAAGTGCTCCTCATCGGCTACATCGTGCTGTGGATCGTGCTGACCTTCGACACCCTGCGTCTGGTGCGGTTGGTGAAGGTGCCAGGGGCATCTCGGCTCGCCATTCCGGTCGTGGCACTGGTGCTGCTGGGTCTCGTGGGCAGCGGCACCGGATACGCGGCGACCTCCGTGGGGTCGGTGCGCAACACGGTCGGTGCGATCTTCGGGCAGAGCGGACCCAGCGTGGAGCCGAGTGACGGCTACTACAACATCCTCCTCCTCGGCGCGGACAGCGGCGACGGACGCGACTCCATGCGGTTCGACAGCATCTCGGTCGTCTCGGTCAACGCCGACACCGGAGCCGTGACGATCACCGGCATCCCGCGCGAGCTCCCGAACGCACCGTTCAGCGACGGCAGCCCGATGCAGGAGCTCTATCCGAACGGATTCGAGGGGCACAGCTCGTCGAGTTGCGGGTGGAACGGCTGGATGAACCACGTGCGCAACGCCGCTGAGGTCTGCCGGGAGGACGGCGGCGCTGCGCTCTATCCCGACGCGGTCGCCCAGGGTTCCGATCCCGGCATCGAGGCGACGAAGGATGCCGCGGAGGGCGTTCTCGGTATCGAGATCCCGTACTACGTCTTCGTCGACATGCATGGTTTCGCAGAGCTCGTGGACGCTCTGGGCGGTGTGGACATCAACGTGACCGAACGGCTGCCGAAGGGCGGACCGCCGGAGGGCTGGACCGGCAGCGACGTGAACGAGTGGGCGATCGGCTGGATCGAGCCCGGCCAGCAGCGCATGGACGGCGATACCGCCCAGTGGTATGCCCGCTCGCGCTACACCACCAGTGACTGGGATCGCATGAAGCGTCAGCGTGAGCTGCAGGAGGCGATCCTCGGACAGTTCTCAGCGCTTCCTCGACGCGACTCTCGACGACATCGAGCGGGAGCAGCAGGTTCTCGGGGCCGAACGCGACCTCGTCGTAGACGCTTCCGGCGACGATCTGCGCATCGGGGTCCTGGAAGACCATCGCGACCTGTGTGCTCAGCACGGCCGTCTGCGCGCTCGCGGTGTCGATCCCGCCCGCCTCGACGGTGCCGACCATACGCGCGGGGAGCGCGTGGGGGATCAGGCCGTTCAGCGCGAGGGTGAGCGTCGACTTGCCGGAACCGGACGGCCCGAGCAGGAGCACGACTTCGCCCGCGTCGATGTCGAAGGTCACATCGCGCGGTGAGGGGTGCGCCGCATCGGCGTGGGTGAGCGAGAGCTCACGCACGCGGAGCAGGGGCGCGGATGGGCGCACAGTGGAGTCCCGGGTCGGCGGATCGTACCCCTCTAACTTAGCTGAGCCTTACCTGATAATCCATGCGCGCAGAAGCCCTCTTCCGGATGACCGCTGTCATCCGTGCCACGAAGCGCTGGCGCCTGGTGGAGATTCTGGAGAAGGCCAAGTGATTCAGCAGGAATCCCGACTCAAGGTCGCCGACAACACCGGCGCCAAGGAGCTGCTCACCATCCGCGTTCTCGGTGGCTC
>NZ_JAGYWT010000173.1:0-4992 GCF_019279095.1 Microbacterium sp. BF1
GCTCCAGCGTAGGGCGGAGCCGTCTCAGTCGCAGGCGATCCCGTCACCGTCGCGGTCGAGGTCGTACAAGTCTGGTCCGACCACCTGCTCGCCCTATTGCAGAGGTTCGGCCGCTGCCAGAACGAACTCGACCGAGGCGTCCTCGATGCGGTCGAGGATTGGCAGTGGATGTTCGACGCCAACGTCCTGGCCAGTCAGCGCCTCGTCGCCGGTCTGCTTCCGCTGCTGCGCCGCGCGGCCGCCGCCGACGGCCATGCCGACACGATCTTCGTCACCTCCACTGCCGCGCAGAACGCGTATGCCGGGGGCGCGGGCTACAACGCCGCGAAGGCCGCCGAGGGGATGCTGGTGAAGGTCCTGCGTCAGGAACTCAACGGCGAGCCGATCCGTGTGGTCGAGGTGGCGCCGGGAATGGTGCACACCGAGGAGTTCACGCTCAACCGACTGGGTGGCGACTCCGTCGCGGCCGAAGCCGTGTACGCGGGCGTGGATGCCCCGCTCCTGGCCGACGACGTCGCCGATGTGATCGCCTATGCGCTGGAGTCTCCGGGCCACGTGAACCTCGATCTGATCACGATGCGTCCGGTCGCGCAGTCGGCACAGCATCTGCTCGCCCGGGGTCCGCTGCGCGTGCGGTCCATCGACTGACGATGGCGCAGACCCTGGCAGAGCTCGCCACGGACGGTCGGATCGACGCCGGCTGGGCGGACGCACTGGCCCCGGTCCAGGACACGATCACCTCTCTGGGGGAACGCCTTCGCTCCGAGCAGGAGGCGGGCCACGGCTACCTGCCCTCCGGCGAGAACGTGCTCATGGCCTTCCGTCGTCCTCTCTCGGACGTGCGCGTGCTGATCACCGGGCAGGATCCGTATCCCACTCCCGGGCATCCCATCGGGCTGTCGTTCGCCGTCGACCGTGACGTGCGTCCGCTTCCGCGCAGCCTCTCGAACATCTACAAGGAGCGCGAGAGCGACCTGGGCATCCCGCCGGCACCACACGGAGACCTCACCGCCTGGAGCGAACAGGGCGTCCTCCTGCTGAACCGCGTGCTCACGGTGCGCCCGGGCGTCGCCGCCTCGCACCGCGGCTGGGGGTGGGAGAAGGTCACCGAGCTCGCGATCCGCGCGCTCGTGGCCCGTGATCAGCCCCTCGTCGCGATCCTGTGGGGCAAGGATGCGGCCAACCTGCACCCACTCCTGGGCGAGACGCCGGTGATCGTATCGGCGCATCCGTCTCCGCTCTCGGCCCGTCGCGGCTTCTTCGGTTCCCGCCCGTTCTCGCGCGCGAACGCGCTGCTCGAGGAGCAGGGAGCCGATCCGGTCGACTGGAGAGTGGAAGGCGAAGCCGGTCCGTCTCTAAGCTGAGCGCATGCAGTTCGAGCCGGGGGACCGTCGCCGCGTTCTGCCGCGCCATCTTCGGCCCGCACCTGCCCCAGAGGTCTTCTCCTACACGATCCGTGCTGCCCGGCCCGCAGACCTCCCTCACGTGCGGGAGATCTACAACCACTTCGTGAGCAACTCGGCCGTGACGCTCGACGAGCGGCGCAGCAGCATCCCCTACTGGCGGGACAAGTACGCGCTGCTGACCAGGCTGCAGCTGCCGTTCCTCGTCGCGGTGTCGCCGGGCGGTGAGGTGTTGGGCTACGCGCTCGCGCAGCCCTGGGCGGGCAAGAACGCCTACAAGTACACGGTCGAGGATTCGATCTACCTCGGTCCCGGCGCCGGGGGCAAGGGTCTGGGGGCAGCATTGCTGCAGGCGCTCATCGACGCCTGCGAGCAGATCGGGCTGCGCGAGATGGTCGCGGTCATCAGCGACCACGGCGCCGAGGCGTCGATCCGGTTGCACGAGAAGCTCGGCTTCATCGAGGCCGGACGGATGGGGCGCGTCGGATACAAGTTCGGCCGCGACCTCGGCACCGTCTACATGCGCCGAGTGCTCAAGCCCACAGGACGGCGACGGGGGAGTCTGTTCGGCGCGCGGCGCTGACCGTCGGCGTCCGCTCGAACCGGCGTCGGATCACCGCCCGGGAGAGCCGGGGATCACGGGGATCGCCGCGAGGAGCTTCTTCGTGTAGTCCTGTTCCGGGTGCAGGAGCACGTCCGTCGTGGAGCCGCGTTCGACGATCCGCCCGTCTTTCATCACGACGACCGTGTCGCACAGGTTCTGCACGACGCCGATGTCGTGCGAGACGAGCACGAGGGTCAGATCGCTCGTCCGTCGCAGCTCGATCAGCAGGTCGAGGATCTGCGCACGCACCGTCACGTCGAGCGCCGACAGCGGTTCGTCGCCCACCAGGATCCGCGGGCGATGCACGATCGCCCGCGCGAGGGCGATCCGCTGCCGCTGCCCGCCCGAGAACTCGTGCGGGTAGCGGTCGCCCATCTCCGGTTCCAGACCCACCTGCGCGAGCACCTCGCGGACCCGCGCACGGTGGTCGCCCTCGACGCCGAGTGCCCAGAGCGGTTCTCGGACGATCTGACCGGCCGTCATGCGGGGATCGAGCGACGCGTAGGGGTCTTGGAACACCAGCCCGGTCTCCCGGCGCAGCCAGTGCAGAGACTTCGCCGAGGCTGTGGCGTCCACCGCGCGGCCGTCGATGCGGACGGTGCCGGAGGTCGCTCGGTCGAGCCCCAGGAGCAGTCTCACCAGGGTGGACTTTCCCGATCCGGACTCGCCGATGATGCCGACGGATGATCCTTCGACGACATCGAGGTCGGTGGGGGCCAGGGCGGTCTGGGTCCGAGTGCGCTCGAAGGCGGAGCGCTTCGGGACGAAGAAGTCCCGTCCGAGTCCGCGAGCTTCGATCAGGTTCATCAGGCGTCCCCGTCCGGTCGCCACAGCGTCGCCGTCGCATCTCGCAGCAGTCCCTGGGTGACCGGGGACGCAGGGGTCGACAGGAGGGTCGAGACCGGAGCGGCCTCGACGACCCGCCCGTGTTCGAGCACGACGCCGTCGGTCGCGACCTGGGCGAGCACGGCGAGGTCGTGGGTGATGAAGACGAGGGACATCCCCTCGTCGGCGACGAGGGACAGCAGCAGGGAGAGGATCTCGGCCTGGATCGTGACGTCGAGCGCGGTCGTCGGCTCGTCGGCGATGAGCAGGCGTGGGCGACAGGCCAGCGCCATCGCGATGGCGACGCGTTGCCTCTGGCCGCCGGAGAGCTGATGGGGGTAGCGGTCGACGATCGACTCGGGATCGGGAAGCCGGACGCGGGCGGCCTCGACGATCGCCCGCTCCCTGGCCTCGCGGCGGCCCAGTCCCTGATGGATGCGGATCGACTCCGCGATCTGCCGACCGACCGTCCTGATGGGGTTCAGAGCGGTGCGCGGTTCTTGGAACACGATGCCGATGTCGTCGCCGCGCAGACGGGCGAGCTCGCGATCGGGTATCCCGATCAACTCGGTGCCGTCCCAGCGGATGCTGCCGCTCGCGGTCGCGCCGTCGGGGAGCAGGCCCAGCACCGCGAGGGCGGTGAGCGACTTGCCGGAGCCGGATTCGCCGATCAGACCGAGTCGAGCGCCGTCCGGCACGTCGAAGGAGACGCCGTCGACCACCGTTCGTCCGTCGATCTCGATCACGAGGTCGTGCACCGACAGGCTCATGCGACCACCCCCGGGGTGTGGATCTCGGCGGTGCGATGCCGCAGGGTGGGATCGGTCGCCTCGCGCAGGCCGTCGCCCAGCAGGTTGAGGGCGAGCACGGTGATCGTGATCGTGAGTCCTGGCCAGATGACCGAGAGCGGATGCACCCCGATGTACCGCTGGAGATCGGCGAGCAGCAGGCCCCAGCTCGGCTCGACCACGGAAGCGCCGAAGCCCAGGTAGGACAGCCCGGCCTCGGCGAGGACGGCGACGGCCATAGACCACGACAGCTGCACGATGAAGACCGGCGCCACGTTCGGAAGCAGGTGGCGCACGAGGCTCTGGGAGGGAGTGAGTCCTGCGGCTCGCGCGGCCAGGACGAAGTCGCTCTGTTGCACGCGGCG
The DNA here is from genome assembly GCF_019279095.1 of Microbacterium sp. BF1. Lineage (NCBI taxonomy): Bacteria > Bacillati > Actinomycetota > Actinomycetes > Micrococcales > Microbacteriaceae > Microbacterium > Microbacterium sp. BF1. The sequence continues at coordinate 3,986 of NZ_JAGYWT010000173.1, forward strand.
CAGCTCCGGCCGGGTGACCCTCGCGATGTTCACGCCGAATCCGATGCCCACCGCCCAGATCACGACCCAGAGCGAGCCACCCCAGACGGAGGAGATCATCAGCCGTTGCCGCTGAAGTCCTGATCGTGCGGCGCCTCGCCGTTGTCGCCGCCGTAGCCGAAGAACTCCCGGCCGTAGCGGTCGCGCATCAGGATCGCCTGATCGGCGAAGTCCCAGATGAAGCCGCCCTGGAACAGCTCGTCGCGGTGGGCCAGTTCGACGTACTCGTCGACCGCGCCGAAGGAGTTGCCCATCGCGTGCGCGTATTCGCACACGATGAACGGCTTGTCGCGGTGCGTGCGCAGGTACTCCTCGATGCCGGCGGCCGGGGTGTACATCTGGCTCGCGATGTCGGTGGTCTGCGGGTGGCGGGGGTCCCAGTGCACGCCCTCGTAGTGCACCGGCCGGTCGTCGGCCGATCGGAACCAGTCGGCCACATCGCGCAGCACGCTGCCGCCGAAGGACTCGTTGCCGCACGACCAGATCACCACGCTGGGGTGGTTCTTGTCGCGCTCGAGCATGCTGCGCGCGCGGTCGAGGGCGGCCTCGCGCCACTGGTCGTGATCGCCGGGGATCGCGGTGTCCAGCGGCTCGTCGAAGTGGTTGATGCGCGCCCAGCGGCCGTGCGTCTCGAGGTTCATCTCGTCGATCACCAGCAGGCCGTATTCGTCGGCGAGCGCGTAGAACGCCGAGTCGTTGGGGTAATGGCTGGTGCGCACCGCGTTGACGTTGTGCGCCTTCAGCATCCGGATGTCGGACTCGGTGAGCTCTCGCGACGGGACCCGTCCGTTCAGCCCGAATTCGTGCCGGTTGATGCCGTTGAAGACGACCCGCGCGCCGTGCATCACCGTGATCCTCGCGGTCGTCGTGCTCGGCGCCACCCTGGCCGCTGCGCCGCTGATGAAGGTCAACTTCCTCGGCGACTCCGGTCAGAACACCATGACCATCACGCAGGACCTCGGCCCGTC
>NZ_JAGYWT010000174.1:0-4982 GCF_019279095.1 Microbacterium sp. BF1
GGATCACCGGGAAGTCGTCGATCGAGACCGAGAGCACCTGGGGGCTCACATCCTCCGGCAGCTGCGAGGAGATGCGGTTGATCGCCTGCTGGCGTCGGAGCCGAAGCCCAGCTCGGCGCCGCCGAAGCGTCCCATCGCGATGACCGCGAAATCCAGCGCCTCGTCCTCCGGCGGAACGACGTCGCGGATCACCACACGCAGGGCCGCCTGGATCGTGGCCTCGGTGATCTCGGTGAGCGCCGTGGCGACCTCCTCGATCGTGAGGACGTCGAGGACAGCGCCCATCGCCGTGCGCAGCAGCTCCCGCCTTCGTAGCGCCCTGACGGCGCGCAGGGCGTCGCCGATCGTCTCGTGGCGCGTCTGTATCGCGCGCGCCTCCTCGTCCAGCGCAGCGGCACCACGAGGCCGCAGGCGTCCCGTGCTGTCCAACCAGGCCACAGATTCCGGGATCCACTCCAGGAGCTCGCCGATGTAGCGCGAGGAGGACAGCAGCCGGGTGAGGCTCTCAGCCGCGCCGGAGGAGTCGCGCAGCATCCGCAGGAACCAGGGGGTGTCCCCGAGACGCTCGCTGATGCGGCGGAAGGCGAGCAGCGCATAATCCGGATCGCTGCCGTCTGCGAACCACCGCACCATGATGGGCATCAGGTGGCGCTGGATCGTCGCCTTGCGACTGAGCCCGCTCGTGAGGGCGCCGATGTGGCGCAGGGCTCCCGCCGGATCGCGGAACCCGATCGCCGCCAGGCGGTCGTGTGCCTGGGCGGCGGAGAGCGTGCGCTCCTCCTCCGGCAGGCCGGCGACGGCGCTCAGCAGCGGACGGTAGAACAGGCGGGTGTGGATCTCACGCACCTCGCGTCGCACGCTCTCCCAGCGCGCCCACACCCGCTCACCGCTCTCGGCGAGTCCGGTGCCCCTCGCCAGGGTCCGCAGGCCGGCGGGAGTGCGCGGCATCAGATGCGTGCGGCTGAGCTCGCGCAGCTGGAGCCGATGCTCCATGAGCCGGAGCAGCCGATAGTCGTCGGCGAACGCGGCGGCGTCGACCCGCCCGATGTAGCCGCCCTCGACGAGCGCGTCGAGGCTCTCGAGCGTGCCACGGGTGCGCAGCGACTCATCGGTGAGGCCGTGCACGAGCTGCAGCAGTTGCACGGTGAACTCGATGTCGCGCAGGCCGCCGGCGCCGAGCTTGAGCTGGTACGGGGCGTCCTCGGGATCGATGTGCTCCATCACGCGCTCGCGCATGCGCTGCACGCTCTCGACGAAGTCCTGTCGGGCGGCGCTGGACCAGATCTTCGGCTGCACCGCGGCGATGTACTCGGCGCCGAGCTCGGCGTCGCCGGCGAGCGGGCGTGCCTTGAGCAGGGCCTGGAACTCCCAGCTCTTCGCCCAGCGGTCGTAGTAGGCCAGATGCGACGCGAGCGAGCGGACCAGAGCACCCTGCTTGCCCTCGGGACGCAGCGCGGCATCCACCTCCCACAGCGGGGGCTCCACCTCGATCGCATCGAGGTTGCGCATCGTCTCGCGCGCGAGACGGGTCGCGATGTCGATGGCGCGTGCCTCCGTGACGACCTCTTCATCACTGCTGCCGCCGACGAAGATCACGTCGACATCGCTGACGTAGTTCAGCTCCCGCGCTCCGGCCTTTCCCATGCCGATGACGGCGAGGCGCGTCGCCGCCACTTCGCCAGGGCCCATCGAGTCCCGCAACCGGGTCCTGGCGACCGCGAGCGATGCTTCGAGCGCGGCACCGGCGATGTCCGCCAGCGCCGCCGACACCGGTGCGATGATCGTCTCCGGTGCAGGATGCGACAGGTCGTAGGCGGCGATGGCTGCGAGATTGCGCCGATATGCGACCCTGATCGCGACGACGGCTTCGTCTCCGGACAACTGCGCGAAACCGTCGTGCGCACCCACCGAAGCCAGCAGACGCTCGCGCAGTTCGTCGGACGACGGCAGAGCAGTGAGGGGGCCTTCCAGGACGGTCAGCTGGTCCGGATGACGGAGGAAGAAGTCGGCGAGCCCTTCGGACGCACCGAACACCCGCCAGACCCGTCGACGCGTCTCCTCGTCGACGAGAAGTCTCCGCAGCGGCGCCTCGTCCCGGCGCGCCACTCTGAGCAGCCCGCGCACGGCGGCATCGGGATCCGCCGCATCCGCCGCTTCGAGCAGCACGGTGCGCGGCTGGTCGAGGATGCTCGCCAGCTCCGACAGGGACGCTGCCGCCTCACTCAGCTCGGCGAAGCCGAGTCTGGCCAGCGCGGAGAGCGAGACGGAATCGTCCGGACGGGCCATGCGCGCCCCTCAGAGAAGCTCGAGGTTGTTCTTCAGTTCGAGCGGGGTGACCTGACCGCGGTAGGCCTCCCACTCCTTGCGCTTGTTGAGCAGCACGTAGTTGAACACCTGCTCCCCGAGCGTCTCGGCGACGAGTTCGGACGCCTCCATGTACTCGAGGGCGTGGTCGAGGCTCGCCGGCAGCGCCGAGTAGCCCAGGGCCCGTCGCTCCGCGTCGCTGAGAGCCCAGACGTTGTCCTCGGCCTCCGGCGGCAGCTCGTATCCCTCTTCGATGCCCTTGAGCCCGGCCGCCAGCATGAGCGCGTACGCCAGGTAGGGGTTCGCGGCCGAGTCCAACGCACGGTACTCCACGCGCGACGACTGCCCCTTATTGGGCTTGTACATCGGCACGCGCACGAGCGCGGAACGGTTGTTGTGGCCCCAGGTGATGAAGCTCGGCGCCTCGTCGCCGCCCCACAGGCGCTTGTAGGAGTTCACGAACTGGTTCGTGACGGCGGAGATCTCGTTCGCGTGCTTGAGCAGGCCCGCGATGAAGTGCCGCCCCGTCTTGGAGAGCTGGTACTTCGCGCCCTCCTCGTAGAACGCGTTCTGATCGCCCTCGAAGAGCGACATGTGCGTGTGCATGCCGCTGCCGGGCTGACCGCTGAGCGGCTTCGGCATGAACGTCGCGTAGACGCCCTGCTCGATCGCCACCTCCTTGATCACCGTGCGGAACGTCATGACGTTGTCGGCTGTGGTCAGCGCATCGGCGTAGCGCAGGTCGATCTCGTTCTGACCGGGGCCGCCCTCGTGATGGCTGAACTCGACGGAGATGCCGAGATCTTCCAGCATGCGCACGGAGCGACGGCGGAAGTCGTGCGCCGTGCCGCCGGGAACGTTGTCGAAGTAGCCGGCGGAGTCGACGGGCACGGGGCCGTCGGGTCCGAACGAGGACGACTTCAGGAGATAGAACTCGATCTCCGGATGCGTGTAGAAGGTGAATCCGGCGTCTGCGGCCTTCGCGAGCGTGCGCTTGAGCACGTGACGTGGGTCGGCGACGGCCGGCTGGCCGTCGGGGGTCGTCAGGTCGCAGAACATGCGCGCGGTCGGGTCGATCTCACCGCGCCAGGGCAGCGTCTGGAACGTCGTCGGATCGGGCTGGGCGAGCAGATCGGATTCGTAGGTGCGTGTCAGCCCCTCGATCGCCGAACCGTCGAATCCGATGCCTTCCGCGAAAGCCCCCTCGACCTCGGCGGGCGCGATGGCCACCGACTTGAGAGTGCCGATCACGTCCGTGAACCACAACCGCACGAACTTGACGCCGCGCTCCTCGATGGTCCGGAGGACGAAGTCCCTCTGCTTGTCCATGGCTACTCTGCGCCCTGGCCCTTTGCGTCGCCCTTGGCGTCCCAGCCCTGCTCGACGGCCTCTTCCTCGGCCCAGGAACGCGCGCGCTCCTTGACGACCTCGGGAGCACGGCGGGCTTCGGCCTCCGTGTCGAACGGACCGATGCGGTCGATGGCGGGCGAGATCATGCCGAACTCGATCTCGCCAGTCGCGGAGTTGTACCAGTACTTGTGGTCGCCGTCAGACATGTCTGCCCCTTCTTCACGTGATGTCATCGATCCTACTGGCGCGCACCGTGGTCGCTAAGCTATCGCCCATGGCAAAAGCGATCGGCGTCGATATCGGCGGCACGGGAATCAAAGCAGGAATCGTCGACCTCGAGCACGGCGTCATGGCATCCGACCGGGTGCGGGTCCCCACTCCCGAGGGCGCATCGCCGCAGGACGTGCTCAACGCCGTGCAGACCCTTCTGAAGACGCTCGACGTGCACGAGTCGACGCTGCCGCTCGGGGTCGCCTTCCCAGCGATCGTCAAGCGCGGCAAGACGCTCTCGGCCGCGAACGTGTCCAAGGAGTGGATCGACTTCGACGCCGAACGATTCTTCCGCGACGGCCTCGGCCGCAACATCGTGTTCGTGAACGACGCCGATGCCGCGGGTGTCGCCGAAGCCCGCCACGGAGCGGCCAGGGATGTGCGCGGCTTCACGCTCCTGACGACCCTCGGCACCGGCATCGGATCCGCATTCCTCTACGACGGGGTGCTGCTGCCGAACACCGAGCTCGGTCACCTCAACTTCCGCGAGTTCGAGTCGGTCGAGACGTACGCCGCGACGTCGGCACGCGAACGGGAGAACCTCAGCTGGGCGGAGTGGGCCGAGCGCCTGCAGGCGTTCTACTCGCACATCGAGTTCCTGTTCAGCCCCGACCTGTTCGTGGTCGGCGGTGGCGTCTCGAAGAACGCCGGAGACTTCCTTCCGCTTCTCGACCTCAAGACGCCGATCGTCCCGGCGATCCACCGCAACAACTCGGGCATCATCGGCGCCGCATCCCTCGCCGGCGACTGATCCACGCACGTCCCTGACACCGAAGACCCCGATGACTGCCGTAGTCATCGGGGTCTTCGCGTGTTCGCGAAGGTGCGGGCCGGAGCCTCCTCCCCCGCTCAGTCGATCGGAGGTTCCCGTCGAACGCGGGTCCTCATGGCCAGACCCACCCCGGCGGCGGCGAGTCGCGAAGATGACGGCACCGCTCAGGGGGACGTTCTCGCGCCCTTCGATCCGGGGCCGGTACACCAGTCGAGCGAGAGGGGTGATGAGGCTGCGGCCGAGCGTGTAGGCGAACCCGGCGTGACGCGGCTTCGTCGTCTCCTCT
>NZ_JAGYWT010000175.1:0-4980 GCF_019279095.1 Microbacterium sp. BF1
CGCTCGTCGCCCGCAGCGAGCAGGTCCGCCGGTTCAGCGTGGTCTTCGCCGACCTCGACGACCGCGGGCTCGTCACCCCCACCATGAAGCTGAAGCGGAGCGTCGTGCTGGATCGCGCCGCCGTCGCCGTCGAAGACCTGTACCTCTGAGAATCGGAAAGCACACCATGTCCTCCCCCACCCCCACCCGTCCGACCTCCTCGCGCTCCTCGCTCATCGCGATCGTCGTCGCCCTCGCGGTCGGCACCCTCGTCGCTATCGCCGGCAGCCAGGGCGGTGCGACCATCGGCGGCGTCCCCCTGTTCGCCCTCGCCGTCGGTGCGGCCTTCGCGATCCAGGTCATCGCGTTCATCCCCGCGATGCTGATGCAGACCGAACGATTCTTCGACCTGACGGGCAGCCTCACGTTCTTCGTGATCTCCGCAGCGCTCGTCCTGCTGGCGCCGATGCCGGACGCGCGGAGCTGGATCCTCGCGGCGATGGTCATGCTGTGGGCCGCGCGCCTCGGCTCGTTCCTGGCCGTGCGCGTGCACAAGGCCGGATCCGACGGGCGCTTCGACCAGATCAAGGGGTTGCCGCTGCGGTTCCTGCAGGTATGGGTGATCCAGGGCGCGTGGGTGTCGCTGACCGCTGCCGCCGCCTGGATCGCGATCAGTGCGGATGCCTCCTCCCGCGCGCCGATCGGATGGCTGACCGTCGTCGGCATCGTCGTCTGGGCTCTCGGCATGGTGATCGAGGTCGTCGCCGACGCCCAGAAGTCCACGTTCCGCGCCGACCCGCGCAACCGGGACGAATTCATCCGCAGCGGCCTGTGGTCGCGGTCCCGCCACCCGAACTACTTCGGCGAGATCGTCATCTGGGTGGGCGTCTTCGTCACCGCAGCCCCCGTGCTCGTCGGATGGCAGTGGGTCGCGCTGCTCTCCCCCCTGTTCGTGATCCTGTTGCTCACGCGCGTCAGCGGCATCCCGCTGCTGGAAGCCCGCGCCGAGAAGAAGTGGGGCGATCGCGCCGACTACATCGCCTACCGAGAGAACACGCCCTCCCTGATCCCACGGCTCACGCGGCCGGCCGTGCGCGAGAAGGCCGCGTAGACCCTCAGCGCACTTCGATACCGAGGTCCCGCGTGAAGGCGCCCTCCTCGAGCCGCGCCTTCACTGTGGCGAGGAACCGCGCGGCATCAGCGCCGTCGATGATGCGGTGGTCGTAAGAGAGCGCCAGATAGACCATGGAGTGCACGGCGATCGCCTCCACGTCCTCCGCGGATTCGACCACTGCGCGCTTCACGACCATTCCCGTGCCGAGGATCGCAGATTGGGGCTGGAAGACGATCGGGGTGTCGAACAGCGCGCCCCGCGAGCCCGTGTTGGTGAGGGTGAACGTGCCGCCGGCGAGCTCGTCCGGCTGCAGCCGATTGCTGCGCGTACGCTCCGCGAGGTCGGCGATCTGCGCGGCGAGACCGGCGATGTCGAGGTCTGCGGCGTTGCGGATCACCGGCGCCAAGAGGCCCCTTTCCGTGTCGACCGCGATGCTCAGGTTCTCCCGATCCGGGTAGACGACGTCATCTCCATCGACGATGGCGTTGATGATCGGGTGGGTGCGCAGCGCTTCGGCCGCAGCGATCGCGAAGAACGGCAGGAACGTGAGGCGGTGGCCGGTCGTGCGAAGGAATTCGGCCTTGACCCGATCCCGAAGGTGAGCGACGCGACTCACATCGACCTCGACGACGCTCGTGACCTGCGCCATCGACGTCATCGACGCGACCGCCCGCTGGGCGATCACTCGCCGTAGCCGCGTCATCGGCACCGTGGTGCCGCGCAAGGGTGATGGCTCGTTCCGCTTGCGCGGGACGGATTCACTCATGTGTTCTGCCTCCTTCGTGGCGCAGGGCTCTTCGCCGCTCGTGTGGCAGTCGAGGTCGACAAGATCGATACCCCCACCCCCTCGAAAGATCTTCGTGCTCGGCTGGCTCATCCTGATCGCCGGTTCGATCCTGGCGGGAGCGGCCGGGAGCGTCGGTGTCGAGATCGCCGGTCGCGCGATCCAAGGCGCCGGATCAGCGCTAATCGCGCCGGCCGCCCTGACCCTTCTGATGATGCTGTTCGGCGGCACATCCGATCTGCCCAAGGCATTCGCCGTCTACGGCGCCGCAGCGCCCATCGGCGGCACGGCCGGCGTCTTCCTCGGCGGAGTCCTGACCGAGTACGCGAGCTGGCCATGGGTGTTCTACGTGACCGTGCCGATCGCGCTCTTCGTGCTCGCATTCTCCGCGACGACACTCCCCCGCACCGTCCGAAAGGCGACGGGGTCGATCGATGTCGCCGGAGCCGTCACGGTCACGGTGGGACTGGCCGCCGTGGTCTACGCCGTTGTCAACGCCCCGGAGTCGGCTGGCTCACCTGGTCCACTCTGGGCATGCTGGCGCACCGACCGGATCTGCGCCGGATCTGTCACGCCTCAGGGGTGACAGATCCGGCCCTCCCCTGCGCGGAGGAGAACCGGGCCGGTTGAAGGAATACCCCACCAGGGTATACGGTTGCGACTAGTACCCCTACGGGTACTGACCACGAGAAGAGGAAACGCGATGACCACGAACGAGTTCCAGGTGACCGGCATGACCTGCGGACACTGCGAGATGTCGATCCGCGAAGAGGTCTCCGAAGTCCCGGGTGTCGAAGACATCCAGGTGAGCGCACAGACGGGCACGCTCGTCGTCACCGGCTCCGGTTCCCTCGACGATGCGCAGATTCTGGCTGCCGTCGCGGAGGCGGGGTACTCGGCGGTGCGGACGGCATGAACGCCGGGGCGCGCCTCACGATCTACGGGATCGGCGTGGTGGTGGCGTTCGGTGGGGCCTTCGGCCTCGCCAGCGCCATCGTTCCCCCGAGCGTTGTCAGCGAGTGGAAGGAAGGTGCGGAGATGAACAGTCACGACGGCGGCCACGATGCCGCCACGACGGCCGCGGAGGAGTCTGCGAATGTCGCTGCGGACAGCCTGAAAGGCCTTTCGCTCGGCCTGGAAGGATACGTCCTGTCGCCGGTCGAGGCGCCGGGAGCCGTCGCAACCTCCGGCGAGCTGCAGTTCCAGATCCTCGACGCCGCAGGCACCCCGGTCACGGACTACACGACCGCGCATGACAAGGACCTGCACCTGATCGTGGTGCGCTCGGACGGGAGCCTGTTCCGTCACGTCCACCCGACGCTGGATGAGAGCACGGGCATGTGGTCACTGCCGTGGGAATGGACGGAAGCCGGGACCTATCGCGTCTTCGCGGACTTCACCCCCGCCGGCACGGATGCCCCTTCGCTCACTCTCACGCGCACGGTCCAGGTGGCGGGCGAGTTCACCCCGGTGGCGCCGCAGCCGACGCAGACCGCACAGGTCGGCGACTTCACGGTCTCGCTCGACGGCGACCTCACGGCGGGAACAGCGAAAGACCTCACCCTCACCGTGACGCGAGACGGCAAGCCCGTCACCGCTCTGGAGCCCTACCTGGGGGCTTTCGGCCACCTCGTCGCATTGCGCGACGGCGACCTCGCCTACCTGCACGTGCACGCCAAGGGGGAAGAGCCTGAGGTCGGCGAGACCTCAGGGCCCGAGATCGAGTTCGCCGCAGAGGCGCCGACCGCCGGCCGGTACTTCCTGTACCTCGACTTCCAGGTCGACGGACAGGTGCACACCGCCGAGTTCGTGGTTGACGCCGCTTCGGGGGATGACGCGGCCGTGTCCGACGGCGACTCCCACGACGACGGGCACTGAGCGACGAGCATCGCCCTGCGGCAGCTCCGCGCTGCTGCCCGCCCACACAGCCGACAGAAGGAAAAGCACATGAGTACATCAGCACCTCCGAGCATGGGGTCAGGCGTCGAGTTGGAGATCGGCGGGATGACCTGCGCGTCGTGCGCGATGCGGATCGAGAAGAAGCTGAACAAGCTCGAGGGTGTCGTGGCGACCGTGAACTACGCGACCGAGAAGGCGAAGATCACGGTCCCTGACGGCTACGACCCTGCGGTGCTGATCGCCGAGGTGGAGAAGACGGGGTACTCCGCGGCCCTGCCCGCCCCGAAGGGGAAGAGGAACGACGGGGCGGCCGCCGGTGACGCCGACGACGCGGATCCTGAGTTGCGGTCACTGCGCAACCGACTGATCGGCGCGATCGTGCTGACCGTGCCCGTGATCGCGATGGCGATGATCCCCGCACTGCAGTTCACGTACTGGCAGTGGGCCTCTCTCGCGCTGGCTGCTCCCGTGATCCTCTGGGCGGCATGGCCCTTCCATAAGGCCGCATGGACCAACCTGAAGCACGGCGCCGCCACGATGGACACGCTCATCTCGATGGGCACCTCGGCCGCGTTCCTGTGGTCGTTGTACGCACTGTTCTTCGGCACAGCGGGCACGCCGGGCATGACGCACCCGTTCGAGTTCGCGCTGGCCCCGTCCGACGGGGCGGCGAACATCTACCTCGAGGTGGGCGCAGGGGTGACCATGTTCATCCTCGCCGGGCGGTACTTCGAGAAGCGGTCGAAGAAGCAGGCCGGCGCGGCCCTGCGCGCTCTCCTCGAACTTGGCGCGAAAGAGGTCGCCGTCCTGCGTGGCGGTGTGGAGACGAAGATCCCCGTCGAGGATCTCCAGGTGGGCGACGAGTTCATCGTGCGCCCCGGGGAGAAGATCGCCACTGACGGTGTGGTCGTCTCCGGCACCTCGGCCGTGGACGCATCCATGCTCACCGGAGAGGCCGTCCCGGTCGAGGTGGCCGAGGGCGACGCCGTCACCGGTGCCACGACGAACGTCGGCGGCCGACTCGTGATCCGTGCGACGCGAATCGGCTCGGACACGCAACTGGCACAGATGGCACAGCTGGTCGAGGACGCCCAGACCGGGAAGGCCGAGGTGCAGCGCCTCGCCGACCGGATCTCCGGGGTGTTCGTGCCGATCGTGATCGTGATCGCCTTCGTGGCCCTCGGCGGCTGGCTCGGGGCAGGAT
>NZ_JAGYWT010000176.1:0-4961 GCF_019279095.1 Microbacterium sp. BF1
CTCCTCTGGTTCCTGCGTGGCGATTCCAATGTGGGGTGGCTCCGCGACAACGGCGTCACGATCTGGGATGAGTGGGCAGACGAGTCCGGCGACCTGGGGCCGGTCTACGGGGTGCAGTGGCGGTCGTACCTGCTTGATCGCGACGGTGTCGTTCGACGGCACCCGCACGAGCGGGGCGATCGGGTACGCGGCGACGGCCTGCAGCTGCACGAGCACGGAATCGAGCGTGTTCGCCGAGTGCTCCATGTCGATCAGCAGCCAGTCCAGTCCCGACCCCGCGGCGACCTCGGCGAGCAGCGGGCTGCCGGAGCAGACCCACATGCCCACGAACGCTCGATCGGAGGCCGCGAGCTGCTCACGGAACGAGGGGTCTAGACGAAGCGGCATGCGATTGTTCCCATCGGTCCGTAATCGCACAGCACTTCGTCGCCGCGCGACACCCACATCGGGCGTGTGAACGATCCTGCCAGGATGATCTCCCCGGCCTCGAGACGCGCGCCGTGCTGATGGAACTTGTTCGCGAGCCATGCGACCCCGGTCGCCGGGTGGCCGAGCACTCCGGCGGCGACGCCGGTCTCCTCGATCTCGCCGTTGCGGGAGAGCACGCCGGGAACCCAGCGCAGATCGATCTCGTCGGGGCGCCGGTGCACCGTGCCGAGCACCATCGCTCCGTACGCGGCGTTGTCGCTGATCGTGTCGACGATCGTGCGGCCCTCCAGCTCGATGTGCGAGTTCAGCACCTCGAGCGCCGGCACGGCGTAGTCGATCGCCGCCAGGGCATCCTCGAGGGTGCAGTCCGGGCCCTCCAGCGGGGTCTTCAGCACGAAGGCGAGTTCGACCTCGATGCGCACGTTCGAGAAGTGATCGACCGGGATCTCTGCGCCTGACTCGTACACGGTGTCGTCGAACATCACGCCGTAGTCCGGCTCGGTGATGCCCGTGGCCTGCTGCATCGCCTTGGACGTCAGCCCGATCTTGCGGCCGACGAGTCGGCGACCCGCGGCGATCTGGGAGTCCCTCCAGACGCCTTGGATCGCGTAGGAGTCCTCGACCGTAGCCTCCGGGTACCGCGCCGTGATGCGCGGGATCACCGCGTGCGTGCGGTCGGCCTCCGCGAGCTCCGCCGCGATCTGCGTGATCGTGTCTGCTGACAGCATCCGTGCCTCCTAGAGCTGGTGGCCCAGCTTGTACTCGCCCTGCTTGTACTCGGGCATGTCCTTGTCGTCGTCCGCTCGCGTGTACGAGAAGCCGTCGGCGCCGATGGTCACCGCCATCTCACTGGAGTCGGTGCGGGCGACCACCGGCTGCGGGTTGCCGTCGAGATCGAGCACCAGCGAGGCATCCGTGTACCAGGACGGGACGACGGGGTTCCCCCACCAGTCGCGGCGCTGGTTGTCGTGCACATCCCAGGTGATGACCGGGTTGTCGGGGTCACCGGTGTAGTAGTCCTGCGTGTACACCTCGACGCGGTGCCCGTCGGGGTCGCGCAGGTAGAGGTAGAACGCGTTCGAGACGCCGTGGCGGCCGGGACCGCGCTCGATCGAGTCGGAGCGGCGCAGGGCTCCGAGCTTGTCGCAGATGGCGAGGATGTTGTGCTTCTCATGCGTGGCGAAGCACACGTGGTGCATGCGGGGTCCGTCGCCGCCGGTCATGGCGGTGTCGTGCACGGTGGGCTTGCGGCGCATCCAGGCGGCGTAGACGGTGCCCTCCTCGTCCTGGATGTCCTCAGTGACGCGGAAGCCGAGGTCCTGCATGAACCCCACGGCACGCGGCACGTCGGGGGTGACCTGGTTGAAGTGGTCCAGGCGCACCAGCTCGCCGGGGATGTGCAGGTCGTAGCGCCACGACATCCGCTCGACGTGCTCGGTGGCGTAGAAGAACTCGTACGGGAAGCCCAGCGGGTCGACCACCCGCACCGAGTCGCCGATGCCCTTGACGAAGCCGTTCTCGTTGCGGCGCACGTCGCAGCCGAGCTCCGTGTAGAACTCGACGGCGCGGTCGAGGTCTTCGGGCGTGCGGACCCGGTACGAGAAGGCGGCCACGGCGGCGATCGGGCCCTTGCGCAGCACCAGGTTGTGGTGGATGAACTCCTCGGTCGAACGCAGGTAGATCGCCTCGTCGTCCTCCGCGGTGACGTAGAGCCCCAGGACGTCGACGTAGAACTGGCGGGAGGCGGCGAGGTCGGTGACCACGAGCTCCATGTACGCGCAGCGGAGGATGTCCGGCGGCGAGCTCTGCGGCGTCGCGATCGGGTTGTCCGAGCGGATCGGCGCCTCCTGGGAGACGTAGAAGCCCGAGGAGGTCAGGGTCATGTCGTCGCGGTGTGTCATGTCAGCGTCCTTGCGTGAGGGTTCCGGTCGCACTTTCTGTCGCATCCGCGCGGGCGGGGCGGCACAAAGTGCGACCGGAACGAGACAGTGGGGTCAGTTCTTGCCGAAGGTCGGGTTGTGGGAGTGGGCCGCGAGCGTGATGTGCACGCTCTGCTGGTCGGTGTAGAAGTCGATCGAGCGGTAGCCGCCCTCGTGCCCGAGGCCCGAAGCCTTCACGCCGCCGAACGGCGTGCGCAGGTCCCGCACGTTGTTGCTGTTCAGCCACACCATGCCGGCTTCGACCGACTGCGCGAAGTTGTGCGCGCGCTTGAGGTCGTTCGTCCAGATGTAGGCGGCGAGCCCGTACTTGGTGTTGTTCGCGAGCGAGAGCGCCTCCTCGTCGGAGTCGAAGGGCGTGATCGCCACGACGGGGCCGAAGATCTCTTCCTGGAAGATACGGGCGTCGCGGGAGACGTCGGCGAACACGGTCGGTGCGACGAAGTTGCCCTCCTCGAAGCCCTCGGGGCGACCGCCACCGGCGACCAGGCGGCCCTCGGTCTTGCCGATCTCCACGTAGCTCATGACCTTGTCGTAGTGCTCGGGGTGCACGAGCGCGCCGACCTCGGTGGCGGGGTCGTGGGGGTAGCCGACCTTGACCCGCTTCGCCTGCGCGGCGTAGCGCTCGACGAACTCCTCGTAGATCGAGCGCTCGACCAGGATGCGGGAGCCGGCGGTGCAGCGCTCACCGTTGAGGGAGAAGACGCCGAAGATCGTGGCGTCGACCGCGGCCTCGAGGTCGGCGTCGGCGAAGACCACGGCGGGCGACTTGCCACCGAGCTCCATCGACAGGCCCTTGAGGAACGGGGCGGCATTGCCGAAGATGATCTGTCCGGTGCGGCTCTCGCCCGTGAACGAGATGAGCGGCACATCGGGGTGCTTCACGAGCGCGTCGCCCGCGTCTTCGCCGAGACCGTTCACGAGGTTGAAGACGCCCTTGGGCAGCCCCGCCTCCTCGAAGATGCCGGCCCACAGGGATGCCGACAGCGGCGTGAACTCGGCCGGCTTGAGCACGACCGTGTTGCCGGTCGCGAGTGCGGGCCCGAGCTTCCACGACTCGAGCATGAACGGCGTGTTCCACGGCGTGATGAGGCCGGCGACACCGATCGGCTTGCGGTTGACGTAGTTCATCTGCTTGCCCGGCACCTTGAAGGCGTCGTCGGACTGGGCGACGATCAGGTCGGCGAAGAACCGGAAGTTCTCGGCGGCGCGGCGGGCCTGTCCCAGCGCCTGGGTGATCGGCAGGCCGGAGTCGTACGACTCGAGCTCGGCCAGGCGTGCATCGCGGGACTCGACGATGTCGGCGATCCGGTGCAGCACGCGCGAGCGCTCGCGGGGGAGCATCCGCGGCCAGGGGCCCTCGTTGAACGCGCGCGTGGCTGCCGCGACGGCGAGTTCGATGTCGGCCTTCTTGCCGGCGGCGGCGGTCGTGTAGGTCTGGTTGGTGACCGGATCCAGCACGTCGAACGTGTCGCCGTCGACGGAATCGACGAACGCGCCGTCGATGTAGTGCTGGATGTGGTCGGGGAGGTCGGCGGGGATGCGCGAATCGGTCATGAGATTTCTCCGGTCGTCTGGGCGGAACGGGTGTGCAGTGCGTCGAGGAACGCGTCCATCGTGCGCCAGCGGTGGTTGCGGGCGGCGAGTTCGATCTCGAGCGGGTCGGCGCCCGCGCGGATGAGGTCGAGGATCTCGGTGTGCTCCTCGACCGAGTGCTGGGCGCGTCCGGGGATCGACGCGAAAGTCGTGTCGCGGATGGCGGAGAGCCGCGACCAGCCGCGGTGCACGAGGTCGAGCAGGTGAGGGTTGGGGCACGGCTCGAACAGCACCGAGTGGAACTGGCGGTTGAGCTCGGTGAAGGCATGGGCGTCGAGATGATCGAGCATCTGCGCCATCCGCTCGTTGATACGGGCGGCCTCCTCGAGAGCGTCCTCGTCGAGCAGGGGAGCCGAGAGCGCGGTGGCGCAGCCCTCGACCAGGCCGAGCGTTTGCATGGTGTGCGCGTACTCGCTCTCGTCGACGAGGGTCACCCGCGCTCCGACGTTGCGCTCGAACGTCACGAGTCCCTCGGCTTCGAGGCGGCGGATCGCCTCGCGCACGGGGACGACGCTCATCTTCAGATCCTCGGCGATGGAACCCAGCACCAGCCGGTAGCCGGGGCTGAACATGTGCCCCGTGATCCGCGAACGGAGCCACTCGTACGCGACCTCGGACTTGCTGGCCGCCGTCGTGGTCATCGCGTGCTCCGGTGGGCCGTGGCCTCCTCGTAGCGGGCGCGCCACTCGGCGTTCAGGGGGAACAGGCCGTCGACGGGGTGACCTGCGGCGACCTGCTCGGCGATCCAGGCATCTTCGATCTCCTGCGCGACGGCACTGGCGGCGACCTCGGCGGCCAGCGCCGGCGGGATCACGATCACCCCGTCGCTGTCGCCGACGATGATGTCTCCGGACTGCACGGTCGCGCCGCCGCAGGAGATCGTGACATCCACGTCCCACGGCACGTGCTTGCGGCCGAGCACGGAGGGGTGCGCACCCTGCGAGAACACGGGGAGTCCGATCTCGGCGACCGCGTCGAAGTCGCGGACGCCGCCGTCGG
>NZ_JAGYWT010000177.1:0-4912 GCF_019279095.1 Microbacterium sp. BF1
CCGCCGGCGCCTCCGCGACGTCCGACGAAGCCGAGTCGGGGATCGAAGGAGCGTCGGCTTGAGGCCAAGCAGCGGCGCACCGACGTCAAGAGCCTGCGTCGGCGCCCCCGCGACGACTGAGGGAGCGATCGTCCGAGGCCATCCGGAGATCGGCATATACGGGGGCGCTATCCGGAAGACGCCCTGTCAGGGCGCGGTCCCGGGGGTCTCGGAGACCGGGATGCCGGTGTCGCGCACGAAGTACACCCAGGGGAACGCCGAGCATCCGAGCTCCCACCCCTCCGCGCGCTCCGCCGCCCGAAGGGGGCGCCAGACGCTTCGACGATGGTCCCACCGGGTGTCGCTGCGGACCATCCGATGTGCGGATGCTCCGGCTCCGATGGTGTGCCAGCCTTCGCGCCCGGCGAGTTCCAGCTCACCCATCTCATCGAAGACGCTCACCGGACCGAGCCAGCGCTCGCTGTCGTCGTCGTCCTGCGCCTCGGCGAGGTGGCCGAATCGCTGCTGCGCCGCTTGACGGGACATGCCGAGCTCAGCGCCGATCGTCGCCCAGCTCGCCCCTGCTGCCCGTGCGGAGAGCACGGCGCGCCGCAGAATGCCGCGCACCTCGTCTTCGGTTCGGGCGCTCGCCGCGATCAGGGCGATGTGGTCTTCCGTCGTGAGAGACGTCTTGTCGGCGACCCCGGCTTCTGCGAGGACAGCGTGACCGATCGCGTCGCTGAGCGCGCTCACTCCACGGTTCCGCGGCTCGGGAGCCACTGCCGGCGTCGGGCGCGCCGGGTGCCGTTGCCGACCCCCCAGAGGTAGGTCCCGACGAGCATCGCGCCGATGCCGACGCCCTGCAGGAACCCTCCGCCGAACCCGCGGAGGTCGAAGCCGATGGACAGCAGGAGCGTCGCCGCTCCCGTGGCGAGAAGCGCGATGCCGATCGCGGTGGCGATTCGTTCCGGTCGCGAGGCGGGCTGAGGTGTCGTCGTCATGGTGTCAATCTATGGTTGACACCAATGGTTGTCAACCACTTGTTGACAACGGGTGTCACTCAGTCCTTCCCGCCCCGCACGAGTTCGAGCCCGGCACCCGCGAACTGTCGCAGCGTCGCATCCGGCAGGAACGCCCTCGTCAGGGCTCCACCGATGCGGGTGAGGTCGCTCTCGTCGCGGAAGAGGAGATACATGGTCTCGTAGCGGGGGTGGAACTTCTGCTTGAACCGATGCAGCGACCCGAAGCCGTACACCGGTTCCAGGGCATCGGCCAGCCGGTCGCTCAGGGCGGCGATCATCCCGGCGTCCGGCGGATAGTCGTGGGCGAGTGGGGCTCCCGAGAGCGACATGATCTGCGCACCCTCGTCGGCGAACTGCCGTGCCGAGGATCCGATCAGGTACTCCATCACGGGTCCGAAGCCGCCCTCCCTGCGACGCATGAGGTCGAGGGTCCAGCCGCGCACGGCACCCTCGTCGCCGTACACGGGCAGCCAGGAGAGGAACCCGTCGACGTCGCCGTTGGGCGCGAGGGCCAGGGCGAGCCGCACCTCCGGGTCCTCGGCCTCATCGAGCGTGCCGAGGGTGAAGCGCATCTCCGGCAGATCCTTGTCGCCGACCCAGGCCTCCGAGATCGCACGCAGCTGCTGCTGCACACCCCAGGACTCCGCCTTGAGCTGCGTCATCCGGAAGGTCATGTCCTCCCGGCCGGCCTTGTTGAGCGATGTGCGCACCGAGTTCCAGCGCTTGCCCGTGAACTCCAGTCCCGGCAGGTCGACGATCGTGTCGTCGGCGACGACGATGCTCCGCCAGCTCGGGGGCACGGCGGCGCGGGTGGCTTCGTCCGCGCTGAAGAAGCAGGGGACGAGACCGGCCAGCTCGGCCGCGTGGATGAAGTCGGTGACGGCCTCGGCGCGCGCCTCCGAGGGGCCGATCGGATCCGCCAGTGCCAGTGCCACACCGTTGCGGCGCTGGTAGGCCACGATGCCGCCGTTCACCCTGGCGTAGTTGTTGCCGTCCCACGTCGTCATCCACGAGAGCGTTCCGCCGCCGTGCGTGCGCAGCTCGTGCTTCACGTCGTCCACGGTGGGCGCGGGCTGGATGCCGAGCTTCGCACGGCGCTTGGCCCGGAAGGCACGGCGCACCCAGACCAGGTACACGAGCATGATCAGCCAGAGGAAGCCGTTGGCCAGCTCGAGCTCGGTCTCTCCATCCCAGCGCACGTCGAGCTGAGCTTGGCTGAACACGGTGATCAGGGTGAGCACGAGGGCGGCGATCACGACGTTGAAGATCCCGAGCAGGAGCGCGAGCACCCACGCGAAGCGTCGGCCCCGGCGCAGGCCGTTCACGAGCACGAGGATCACGACCAGGTCGATCGCGAGGCTGATGAATCCGCCGGAGACGGGTTCCGTCGGGCCGAACGGGCCGTCGGTAGGCAGGAGCGTGGTGATGATCTCGACCGCGCCGAGCACCAGCATCGCCACGACCGCGATCAGCCGCAGCTCGCGCACGGTGGTGTGCCGAACCCGCAGCGTGCGGTCCACGACGAGGATCAGCAGCACGGCGAGCAGATGCTCGAGGTCGGCGACCTTGCCCCAGAAGAGCATCGCGATGAACACGAAGCCGAGCAGGATGAGCCAGCCGCGTACCCTCCACGGCGGGCGGAAGAGGCCGACCGCCGCGGCGATGCACGCCATGGTGCCGCCGGACGCTCCCACGTCGAGCGCCTGCGCCTGCTCGGTCGCCCAGGCCCAGGGGAACTGCGAAAGCAGGTACAGCAGCAGTGCGGTGGCGAAGATCGCGAACAGCTGACCGATTGCGTAGTAGGCCACCGCCACGCGCGATCCGCGACGGTACTCCAGGTAGGCCATTCCTCAGAAGCCGGCGATCGTGAACACGTACACCCAGGGCTGATTCACGAAGAACGTGCCGGTGACGGGCGTCCACCACTTGCCGTCGACGAGGTTCGGCAGTCCGTAGGCGACGGTCTTGAACAGTGCCGTGTCTTCGAAGGGCGACCAGAGTCCACCCCAGATGATCCCCACCACGAGGATGAGCAGCACCATCGTGAGGGTCGCCGGGATCCGTCGGACGACGGCGATCCACGGACGCGGAGAGGGGGAGTGCTCCTCAGCCATGCGCTCAGCGTAGCGAGGGAGGCCCCGTCTCCGCGGAGGCCGCTCCTACTCGCCGCGGAGAACCCGGCGGAGATCGGCGATTTCCTCAGCGGCCATGCCGCCGCTCCGCAGATACCCCGCGACATCGCCGTGGTTCGCGATGATCCAGTCCATCGCCGCCTCGATGGCCGACGCCGGAGACTTGGTCGCCAGGGTCGTCAGCGCCGGGGTGAGCGGAACTCCGAGCGAGGTGATCAGCCCCGTGAGCGCTTCGGCGAACCCGCGCGCGAGGTTCTTCTCGGTCAGCGTGTAATCCGCGACGATCGCCTCTCGAGGCACCTCGGCGACGAGCAGCAGGATCGCGGCGGCGAGACCGGTGCGGTCCTTGCCCGCGGTGCAGTGGAACAGCACGCCGGGCCGAGTGGTGCGGGACGACTCCAGCACCGTGCGGGCGATGGTCGCGAACTGCGCTGCACTCGCCTCCAGGATCGAGATGTACAGCTCCTCCAGGGTGGGCACCCGCTTCAGCACCTCGGCGACCTGGGTCACCGAGAGTCCGGCGCTGCCAGCCGCAGGGAGCAGCTTCTTGACCATCTCGTCCATCGCGCCGCCCTGCATGGGCTGAGCCAGCAGCGTCACGCTGCCGTCATCGGGCAGACGATCTGCGGCACGGGCCCGCTCGCCATCGGTGCGCAGATCGATCACGGTGCCGATGCGGAGGTCGGCGAGCGCCTGCAGCCCCTCGTCGGTGAGCGAAGCGAGGGCATCCGACCGGAAGAGGAGGCCCGATGCGAGCCGACCGCCTCCGGAGGTCGGGAACCCGGCGAGTTCACGAGCGTTGTGTGTCGTCTGCAAAGCGGTCGAGATATCGATGGTCATTCTGGCCCTCTCCTGGGTATGCGGCCAGAATATCGGTGCGGCGGGGCCGCGCGGCTTCGACACGGAAGCGGCGCGACCCCGCCAGCCGGGTCAGCCGTTCACGGCCTTCTCGATGGCCTCCTCGACGTCGTCCCACTCCTGCAGCTCGACCTTCACACCATCCACGAAGAAGCTCGGCGTGCTGTCCACCCCGAGCTTCTCGCCATCGGCCTTGTCGGACTGCACGCGCTCCGCGGTGGCCGCATCCGCGATAGCCGCGTCGTACGCGGCCATGTCGAGGTCGAGCTCCTCGGCGAACCCGCGGAACACCTCGGTCGTCTCCTCGGACTGCTCGCCCCACTGCGCCTGGGTCTCGAACAGGCGGTGGTACATGTCCTCGAAGCGATCCTGCTGACCGGCGGCCTCCGCGGCCAGGGCCGCCTGGGTGGAGTTGATGTGACCGGGCAGGGGGAAGTAGCGCACGACGTAGGTGATCTCGCCGTCGTACTTCTCTCGGAGATCTTCGACGACGGGGTAGAACGCCGCGCACGCCTCGCACTCGAAGTCGAGGAACTCGACGACGGTGACGGCGCCCTCGCCCCCGTCGTCGAGCACATGGGAATCGGTGCGGACGGTCGGCTTCGGCTCCCCGCCTTCGGCCGGTGCGGTGGGTTGTTGCTGGCTGATCGCGAACACGACACCGGCGATCAGCAGGACGATGGCGACGGCGATGGCGATCAGGGTCGCTTTGACAGAGTTCTTCATGGGGTCTCCAGACACAGGGGTACGACGAGGGAAGGATGCCGCCGTGGGCGGCTCGATGCGCGCGTCGGTGTCAGGTACGGGAGATCGAGAGCTGGGTGAGGGTGAGAGCCGGGACGATGACGAGCGGACCGGCGCGGCGCGGCGACGACGTGCCGAGGTCCCGGGTGCCGAGCGGTCGGGTTCTGTGGGCGATGA
>NZ_JAGYWT010000178.1:0-4875 GCF_019279095.1 Microbacterium sp. BF1
CATGTGGATGTTGGCGGGGTCGACCTCCATGAGCGCTATCACAGCGGCGCCGGAGCGCTCGTGCTCGGCGATCATGTCGGTGAGGAGCGAGTCGCGCTCGTCGATGAGGTCGTCTCCGAGGAGCACGACGGCGTCGGCGGTGCCGTCGAATGCGGGCCAGGATCCGGCACGCGGCCAGAGCGGGTCGTTGCTGAGCTGTGCGGTGTGGGGGCTCATGATCAGACTCCGGGGATCAGGGCGTGGGCGATGGAGAAGATGACGAGACCTGCCAGCGCGCCGACGAACGTGCCGTTCAGTCGGATGTACTGCAGGTCGCGGCCGACCATCAGCTCGATCTTCTCGGTCGTCTCGGCCGGGTCCCAGCGCTCGACGGTGTCGGTGATGATCGAGGCGATGTCGTGCCGGTAGCGGTCGACGAGGAATACGGCCGCGTCCGACACCCAGGTGTCGACGCGGTGCTGCAGCGCGGTGTCGGTCGTGAGGCGTTCTCCGACCTCCTGCAGGGCCTGTACCGCGCGGCGGCGCAGACCGCTCTCCGGATCTGCGAGGGCGCTGAGCAGACCGTTCTTCGCGGTGTTCCACGCCTCGGCGGCCAGGGCGCCCACACGCGGGCTGTCGAAGAGCGAGGCCTTGGCGTTCTCGAGCTTCGCGCGGGTCGCCGGGTCGTTCTGCAGACTGTCCGCCAGACGCGTCAGATACCCGTCGACGGCGATGCGGGCCGGGTGATGCGGGTCGGCCTGCACGGCATGCACGAACTTGACGGCCTCGTGGTAGACCGTGTCGTCGACGAAGCGATGAGCCAGCTTCGGCACCCATCCTGGCAGGCGACGGGAGACGAGTCCGCTGAACGATTCGGCATTCGCGTCGAGCCAGCGCGCGATGCTGTCGGCGGCCAGGTCGACGGCGCCGTGATGGGCGTCGGCCTCGACGATCTTCTCGAGCCAGGCTCCCGCGGGCGGACCCCACTCGGGGTCGACCAGGTGCTCACGGGCGAGGTCGGTGATGAGGTCTCGTACATCATCATCGCTCAGCGCGTTGAGCACGGCCGTGGCGATGGTCGCGCCCTCGGCGCCCACTCGCTCGGCGTGCGGGGCTTCGCGCAGCCATTCGCCCGCGCGGAGCGCGATCCGCGTGCTCGACAACTTGGTGCGCACCACGTCGGCGGCGAGGAAGTTCGTCTCCACGAACTCGCCGAGCGTGCGGCCGATCTCGTCCTTGCGGTTGGGGATGATCGCGGTGTGCGGGATCGGGAGGCCGAGCGGACGGCGGAACAATGCGGTGACGGCGAACCAGTCCGCGAGCGCACCCACCATGCCGCCCTCGGCCGCAGCGCGCACATAGGCGAGCCCCTCGAACCGCTGCTGGAACGCGAAGGCGAACACGAAGACGACGGCCATGAACACCAGAGCTCCGAGGGCGACGGCCTTCATTCTTCGGAGCGCGCGCAGGCGCTCCTGGTCGGAGGGGGACAGCATCGCCATCGGTGTTCGCGGCATGACGTCATCCTTTCACGCCGTCGTCGTCGCGGTGCCGACGGCGCAGGTGCGGTGTCTCGGTGCTCAGACAGCCGTCCGCCTCGACGGACGAGTACCCTCAAGGGGTGATCGAAGACATCAAGAAGCGTGCTCTGCACCGCACCAGCATCCTCGAGGGCCAGATGCGCGGCGTCGCGCGGATGATCGAGAACGAGGAGTACTGCATGGACATCATCACGCAGTCCCGCGCCATCCAGCGCTCGCTGGAGTCGTTGAACCGCCTGCTGCTGGAGAACCACCTCCGCACACACGTCACCCACATGTTCGACGAGGGCGGCGAGGAGCGCGACAAGGCCGTCGTCGAACTCCTCAAGGCCTTCGACTTCGACCGCAAGTAGGGCGTTCCGAGCCGGGCACGACACAGCGCCCCGACGGAGTCGTCGAGGCGCTGCGCGGTGATTCACCTGCCGCTGTCGTCGAAGACCTCACCCTCCATGGCGTCGTAGCCCTCGGCCTGCGGGTCGCCGTGGGTGCCGCCCGAGATCGCGTACTCCTCCTCGGGGGATAGCACCAGGCGGTGTCGGAAGAAGAGTCCGAACCCGAGCAGGATCACGACGTAGACGATCGCGATCGCGACGATCGCCGGGCCGAACGTGGGGTTGAGCAGGAACCCGACGAAGATCAGCGCGGCGATCACCAGCGCGACCGCGGCGCCGGGGATGCCCCACGGGCTGCGGTACGGACGGTCGACGTTCGGGTACTTCTTGCGCAGGATCATGAACGAGACCAGCTGGAGGCCGTAGGCCAGCACGGCTCCCCACACGGCGATGTTCAGCACGATCGCACCGGCGACGGAACCCGCACCCTCGGCGTCGACGGCTGCGAGGACGTCGAGCACGATGAGGGCGACGAAGCCGATCGCCGCACCCACGACGAGGGCGACCCACGGGGTCTGGCGCTTGCCGGTCAGTGACAGGAAGCGCGGGTAGTAGCCGGCGCGTGACAGCGAGTACATGTTGCGGCCGTAGGCGAACATGATCCCCTGCAGCGAGGCGAGCAGTCCGATGAGGGCGAAGAGGGCGAGCACGGCGGCGAGCTGATCGCCGACGATCGCACGGAAGCCGTCGAGCAGCGGCTCGCCCGCAGTGCCGGTGGCCTCGGCGCCGATCACGCCGGTGTTCAGGAACAGCACGAGCAGACCCGTGACGATGAGCGTGCCGCGAGCCCAGAATCCGGCCTTCGGGATGTCGCGGGTCGGGTTGTGCGACTCCTCGGCGGCCAGCGGCAGTTCTTCGATACCGAGGAAGAACCACATCGCGAACGGGAGAGCGAACAGGATCGGCAGCACGCCGTGCGGCAGGAACTCCGTCTGGCCGGGGTCGGGAGCGATGTCCCACAGTGCGTCCCAGCTGAAGGCGCCGGAGAAGACCGCCATCGCGGAGAAGACCAGGATGATGCCGATCGAGATGATCGAGACGACGATCGCGAAGCGGAAGGAGATCGCCGCACCCGCGGAGTTCAGAGCGATGAAGACGATGTAGAGGATGAGGTACCAGGCCCACCCCGGCAGCTCGAGGCCGAGCAGCTCACTGGTGATGCCGTTCGCATACGACGCCGAGAAGTAGACGATCACCGCCGTGGTGGCGACGTACTCGATCGTCTCGGCCGCCCCGGTCACGAGACCACCCCAGGGTCCCATCGCCGATCGTGCGAAGGAGTACGCGCCACCGGTGTGCGGCATCATCGCGGCCATCTCGCCGATCGCGAAGATCATGCCGTAGTACATGAGCACGAGGATCGCGAAGGCGATCAGCATCCCGCCGAAGCCCGCGAAGTCGATGCCGAAGTTCCAGCCGGAGAAGTCGCCGGAGATGACGGCAGCGACCGCGAGGCCCCACAGGCCCCAGACGCCGGCGGATCTCTTCAGCGTCCGTTTCTCGAAGTACTCGCTCCCGGCACGTGTATAGGTCGCCCCAGCGACCTTGCGGGATTCATTGCTCTGCTCAGACATCCGCTCTCCGTTCGCATGCACACAGGCGCCGGGTGCACCTTGCGGATGATTGTGGCAGTCAATGGTGGTTTCGTCTACCTTTAAACGCGACAGTGATCTACTCTGATGGCGAAGCCGGTCGGTCGATCGCTTCACCACGACGACGGGAGCGAGAAGATGACGGGAAACCTCAGCATCGAGCAGCTGGATGCCGGCATCGCCGCCGGTGAGATCGACACGGTGATCGTGGCCTTCGCCGATGCGCAGGGTCGGCTGGTCGGAAAGCGGGTCTCCGCGCGGCTGTTCCAGGAGGACATCCTGCATCACGGCGCCGAGGCCTGCGACTACCTGCTGTCCGTCGACGTCGACATGAACACGGTCGACGGCTACGCGATGTCGGGCTGGAACCGCGGCTACGGCGACATGGTGCTGCGCCCTGATGTCGCGACCCTGCGGCGGATGCCGTGGCTCGAGGGCAGCGTGCTGATCATGGCCGACCTGGTCTGGCAGAACGGCGAGCCCGTCGGCCCCTCGCCGCGCGCGATCCTCGACCGGCAGCGCGACCGGCTCGCAGAGCGCGGATGGACGGCCTTCTCCGGCACCGAGCTCGAGTTCATCGTGTTCGAGAACACCTACCGCGACGCCTGGGCGCGCAAGTACGAGGGGCTGACACCGGCCACCGACTACAACGTCGACTACAACCTGCAGGCCTCGACCCGCATGGAACCGCTGCTGCGCGACATCCGCCTCGGCATGGACGGAGCGGGTCTCTACTGCGAAGGCGTGAAGGGCGAGTGCAACCTCGGACAGCAGGAGATCGCGTTCCGCTACGCCGAGGTGCGCGAGACGGCCGACCAGCACGTGATCTACAAGAACGGCGCGAAGGAGATCGCCGCGCAGCACGGGCAGTCGCTCACGTTCATGGCGAAGTTCAACGAGCGCGAGGGCAACAGCTGTCACATCCACCTCTCCCTGCGCGCCGACGACGGGACGCCGGTGATGGCCGGCGACGGTGCGCACGGCTTCAGCCCCGTCATGGAGCACTGGATCGCCGGCATCCTCGCCACCCTGCGCGAGTTCACGCTGCTGTATGCGCCTAACATCAACTCGTACAAGCGCTTCGCGAAGGGCAGCTTCGCCCCGACCGGCGTGGCCTGGGGCATCGACAACCGTACCTGTGCGCTGCGCGTGATCGGCAGCGGATCGGGGCTGCGGGTCGAGAACCGGGTGCCCGGCGGCGACGTGAACCCGTACATGGGCATCTCGGCGATCATCGCCGGTGGCCTGTACGGCATCGAGAACGAGTTGGCCCTGCCCGAGCGGTTCGAGGGCAACGCCTACGAGGCGGGCGTCGACCACCTGCCGACGACCTTGCGCGAGGCCGCACAGCTGTTCAGCGCGTCGACCATC
>NZ_JAGYWT010000179.1:0-4875 GCF_019279095.1 Microbacterium sp. BF1
CGGTCGACTTCTCGAACGTGATCCTGATCCTGACATCGAACCTGGGATCGCCGATCCTCATCGACCCGGTGCTCGCACCCGATGAGAAGCGCGACCAGGTCATCGGCGACCGGGAGCGCGAGAGTGATCGCCGGCAGGACGAGCGTGGCGGGGTTGCGGGCTCCCGACACCGGGAACCAGCCCAGTCCGAACGCGAAGACGCTGAGCAGGACGAGCCCGATCCAGAACACCGGGGAGGAGAGCACCACGAGCTCCACAGCGGCCGCGATCGTGCGCGCTGCCCTGCCCCGCACGAGGACCGCCACCGCGAGCGCGAGCACGAGGGCGATCACGAGCGCGAGCACCGAGAGCTGCACCGTCGCTCCGAGCTGACGTCCGATCACCTCCGTCACCGGCATCCGCAGCTGGTACGACTCCCCCAGATCTCCCCGAGCGAGCTGGCCGATGAAGCCGAGGTACTGCTCGAACGGCGGACGGTCGAGCCCCAGGTCGGCGCGGATCCCGTCCTTGACGGCCTCACTCACCTGCGCCTGGGGCCCCAGCATCACCGAGACGGGGTCACCGGGGATCACCCGGAACGCGAGGAAGGCGACGGTCGCCGCGCCCCACAGGACGATGACGACGGATGCGACCAGACCGGCGATACGGGCGAGAGCAGCCTTCACCACCCGTGCCCTCCGCTCCGTCGACGGTTCAGCCGACGGTCACATCGTAGAACAGCGGCCGACCGTACAGGTCGTACTCGAGTCCCTCGACGCGGTCGCCGACGGCCGTGATCGCCGACGGGCTGTACAGCGGCACGATGGCCGTGTACGTGGCATTCCACTGCTGCAGCTGGGTGTACAGCTCGTTGCGCTTGTCCTGATCGCTCGAGGCGACGGCCTGCTCGAGCAAGGCATCGATCTGCGGGTCGCTCACCTGCGAGGCGTTCTGGAATCCGTCGGTGTGCAGGTGACTGCGCAGCAGATCGGGATCGACGCCCGAGAAGCCCCAGTCGGTCAGATCGAAGGTCTTCGGCTCGTACTGCTCGTTGTAGGCGCCGGGCTCGAGCTCCTCACGCTGAACCTCGAAGCCGATGCTCTTCAGGTCCGACTGGATGGCGTTGCCCAGCGCGGCGCGGTCGTCGGGAACCGGCGTCCAGGCGATCCAGCGCACGGAGAGTCGCTTGCCGTCCTTCATGCGGATGCCGTCGGCGTCGCGATCCGTCCATCCGGCCTCGTCGAGCAGCGCATCGGCCGCAGCCTGATCGAACGGCCAGCTGCCCTCGAGCGACGCGTCGTAGCCCGGAGTCGTCGAGCCGAGGATGCTCCATGCCCGCGGGAACTGTCCGAAGTAGATCTCCTCGACAGCGGCGTCGATGTCGATGCCGCGGGCGAAGGCCTGGCGCACCTTCTCGTCGGCGAACACCCCGTACTTCTCGTTCAGGTACAGCGAGTACGGCAGCCCCGGGTACTCGATCGAGTCGACCGTGACGCCGTCGCCGAGGTCCTTCGCGAGGTTCGGCGGGATGTTGCTGGCGAGGTCGGCCTCGCCGCTGGTGACGACACCGGTGCGGACCGAGGCCTCCGGCTGGATCTCGACGCGCAGGGTCTCGAACTTCGGAGCCTCGGTGTCGTGCGGACCCCACGCGTAGTCGTCGTTGCGGGTGTAGACGATCTCCTGGTCTGGCGTGTACTCGGTGAGCTCGAACGGCCCGGTGCCCACGGTGATGTCGGGTCCGCCGGCCTTGAGCTTGTCTGCGGACTTCGCGAGCACGGCCGGCGAGTAGAAGCCCAGCTGCGGCGTGCTCGCCGCCTGCAGGAACGGGGCGTACGGCTGGGTGAAGGTCACCGTGACCGTGTAGTCGTCGACGACCTCCGTGCCCTTGTAGAAATCGGCGCCGAGCATGCTGGCAGCCTGAGCGGAAGCCGTCTCGGGGTCGACGATGCGGTCGAAGTTCGCCTTGACCGCGGCGGCGTCGAACTTCTCACCATCGGTGAAGGTCACGTCGTCCCGGAGCACGAAGGTGTACTCCGTGCTGTCCGGCGAGACTTCCCAGCTCTTCGCAAGCCACGGGCTGAACGTTCCGTCCGCCTCCTGGAACACCAGCGAGTCGAGCACGGCCCGCTGCACCATCCCGGAGACGTCGAGCTGGCTCACCTGCGGGTCCATGTGCCCGGCCGAGAGGTTCGCGCCCTCGATGGACCACACCAGCTCTCCTCCGCCTTCTCCCTCGGAACCGGGGGCCGCGCAGGCGCTGAGCACCAGGGCGGTGGCAGCGGCGAGCGCCGCGAAGGGCAGGAGACGACGCACTGATTTTGCGGGCATGACGATTCCTCTGGACGAGCGGGTCGGGATCCCTCCATCCTACGGCGGATTGTTGGACCGGGTCGATCTGCAACGACCTGCCGGGCCCGCGATGCTCGGTAGACTGTTCGGCACCACCCACACTCAGGCACGCTCACACAGTGCCGCATACATCGCTCGAGGAGACCTTCATGCCTGCTTCCGAATCGTCGCAGAACCAGATTCCCGACAAGCCCGTACTCGAAGGCCTCGAAGCGAAGTGGGATGCCGCATGGGCCGAGCAGGGCACCTACCTGTTCGATCGTCTGCGCGCGGCACAGGCCGGCCGTGACGGCGTGTACTCGATCGACACCCCTCCTCCCACGGCATCGGGCAGCCTGCACATCGGACACGTGTTCTCGTACACGCACACCGACGTGAAGGCGCGCTTCGAGCGTATGCGCGGCAAGACCGTGTTCTACCCGATGGGATGGGACGACAACGGCCTGCCCACCGAGCGCCGCGTGCAGAACTACTACGGTGTGCGGTGCGACCCCTCGCTCCCCTACACGCCCGACTTCACACCCCCGTTCGAGGGTGGCGACAACAAGTCCAGCCGTGCAGCCGATCAGCGGCCGATCAGCCGCCGCAACTTCATCGAACTCTGCGAGCGCCTCACGATCGAGGACGAGAAGCAGTTCGAAGCACTGTTCCGCCAGCTCGGACTGAGCGTGGACTGGACACAGACCTACCGCACGATCTCCGACGACACCATCCGTCAGAGCCAGCTCGCGTTCCTGCGCAACATCGAGCGCGGTGAGGCGTATCAGGCGCTGGCCCCGACGCTGTGGGACATCGACTTCCGCTCCGCCATCGCGCAGGCCGAGCTCGAGGACCGCGACCAGCAGGCGGCCTATCACACGATCGAGTTCCCCTTCGCGGACGGCTCGGGATCGATTGCGATCGACACCACCCGCCCGGAGTTGCTCCCCGCGTGCATCGCGATCGTGACGCACCCGGAGGGCCCGCACAAGCACCTCATCGGCACCAAGGTGAAGACCCCCTTCTTCGGCGCCGAGATCGAGATCCACGGGCACCACCTCGCCCAGCCCGACAAGGGCACCGGCGCTGCCATGGTCTGCACCTTCGGCGATGTGACCGACATCATCTGGTGGCGCGAGCTGCGCACCACCGACAACGAGTCGCTGCCGAACATGACCACGATCGGCCTGGACGGGCGATTCCTGCCCGATGCCCCCGCCTCCGTCTCGAACCCCGAGGCGGCGACCTGGTACGGCGAGGAGATCGCGGGCAAGACCGTCTTCAGCGCGCGCAAGGCGATCGTGGAGAAGCTGCAGGCGACGGGCGACATGACCGCTGTCGGCAAGCCGTTCAACCACGCGGTGAAGTTCTTCGAGAAGGGCGACCGTCCGCTCGAGATCGTCTCCACGCGGCAGTGGTACATCCGCAACGGCGCCCGCGACGGCGAGCTGCGCGACAAGCTCATCGCCCACGGCGAGGAGCTCGCCTGGCACCCCGAGTTCATGCGTGTGCGGTACGAGAACTGGGTCGTCGGCCTGACCGGCGACTGGCTGGTGTCGCGTCAGCGCTTCTTCGGTGTGCCGATCCCCCTCTGGTACGCCCTGGACGAGAACGGCGAGCGCGACTACGACCGCGTGCTCACCCCGGATGCGGCGACGCTCCCGATCGACCCGACCACCGATGTGCCCGCCGGATACACCGAGGACCAGCGCGGCGTGGCGGGCGGCTTCGACGCCGAGGCCGACATCCTCGACACCTGGGCGACCTCGTCCCTCACTCCGCAGCTCGCGGGTGGCTGGCAGCGCGACGAGGAGCTCTGGCAGCTCACTGCTCCGTTCGACCTGCGCCCCCAGGGTCAGGACATCATCCGCACCTGGCTGTTCTCGACGATGCTGCGCTCGACGCTCGAAGACGGCAGGACGCCGTGGCGCAACGCCGCGATCTCCGGATTCATCGTCGACCCCGACCGCAAGAAGATGTCGAAGTCGAAGGGCAACGTGGTCACCCCGGCCGACGTGCTCGAGGCCCACGGCTCCGACGCGGTGCGCTATTGGGCCGCCTCGAGCCGCCTCGGCATGGACGCGGCGTTCGACCCGCAGAACCCGACGCAGGTGAAGATCGGTCGCCGTCTGGCCATCAAGGTACTGAACGCGGCGAAGTTCGTGCTGTCGTTCCCCGTGCCCGAGGGTGCGCAGGTGACTCACGCCCTCGACGCGTCGATGCTGACCGCGCTCGACAGCGTCGTCGTCGAGGCCACCAAGGCGTTCGAGCGGTACGACGCCGCTCGTGCGCTGGAGCTCACCGAGGCCTTCTTCTGGACGTTCTGCGACGACTACCTCGAGCTCGTGAAGGAGCGCGCCTACAACCAGGCCGATGTGGGACAGGCCTCCGCGGCGCTCTCGCTGCGTCTGGCCCTGTCGACGCTGCTCCGCCTGCTGGCTCCGGTGCTGTCCTTCGCGGCAGAGGAATCGTGGTCCTGGTTCGAAGAGGGCTCCGTGCACACGGCCGCGTGGCCGACGCCGCTCGGCATCGACGGCGACCCGGCGGTGCTGGCTGCAGCCAGTGAAG